>CAIQXC010000354.1 GCA_903875675.1 Akkermansiaceae bacterium | reverse complement strand
CCGATCTGGTCAGGTTCAAAGGGTTTCTCTCAGCCTCACGTTTTATAAACCCAATATAAACAGTGAAGCACCCCTAGCCTTTACGGATGTGCGACTAAATTAAAGGATAATGCCTAAGATTGCAAGCCCAGTCGTATTTATACACACTTTATCAAGAAGATAATTTTAGGACATTTGCAGCATTTTTAATATCATATACCGCTAAATGTCTTTGATTATGGGTTCAAATACCTGTTCAAACGATACAAATAAATCTTTTAGTTTAGTTAGGATGGTCTGTGAAAATATCTGTTGTTGTTCCTGTTCATAATGAAGCCGACAATATTATCTCTTTAATCAAAGAGATCGATGCGGCAATGAATCAAGCTGAGGCTTATGAAATTATTTATGTTGACGATGGTAGCACCGATCAAACTCCAGCTGTTTTAGCTCAAGCACTTGTGGACTTTAAAGCGCTGCGAGTTATCCGCCATGCAAAAAGCTGTGGACAAAGTACAGCCGTTCATACCGGTGTAAAAAATGCAATTTATCCCTACATTGCCACCTTGGATGGTGATGGTCAAAATGACCCAGCAGATATCCCAGGGTTATATAACGTATTAATTAAAAAAAGCGAAAACATTACGAATCTTTGGATGGTTGCCGGATGGAGAAATAAACGTTATGACACGGCCTGGCGGCTTTTCTCATCCAAAGTAGCCAACTCAATTCGTTCTAGCTTACTGGGCGATAATACGCCTGATACCGGTTGTGGCTTGAAAGTATTTTCCAGGGAGCATTTCCTCAGCTTACCTTACTTTAATCACATGCATCGCTTCTTACCGGCACTGATTTTAAGAGCGGGCGGACAAGTTATATCCGAACCCGTAAGCCACCGATCAAGAACCAATGGTGTCTCTAAATACGGCACGCTGGATAGGCTGTGGGCGGGCATAACTGATATTGCTGGCGTTATCTGGTTACAAAAACGATCTAAACTCCCCATTATCGAAGAGATCACTTTAAAATAGCACGCTTGTATGTAGCAAGCGAACACGATGAAGATCAACTCATCGTGTTCGCTTTGGGATACTACGTCAGATTATATCTTTTTGTTTAACTCTTTAAGATAAGCTGAAAAATCATCTTTTAACTCGGGGTGCAATAAAGCCAGCTCAACATTGGCAATCAAAAATCCCAGTTTAGAGCCGCAATCGTATCGAGTGCCTTCAAACTCATAAGCCAAAACAGTTTCGTCTTTAAGCAAATCAGCAATACCATCCGTTAACTGAATTTCACCACCCGCACCTCTTCCGGTATGTTCAAGTTTATCAAAAATGGCAGGTGTTCATAATTCGTTGCTCTTGGTTCAGTTTTGATTTCGGAAGTCAGCATTCAGCTTCATGGGTTCACTATTCAGAGGTTTCCTTTCCCATGATGACCCGCGGGTTGGCGCATTGAGAGGCCAAGGACTTCGCCTCGTCACGGCGTCCAGCGGCATAGGCCTCGAAAACCCTTTTGATTTCGTCGCGTACCCGGCGGAAAACGACCATTTGCTCCTCTTCGTCGCCATGTGCGTGGGCCGGATCGTCAAACCCCCAGTGATGGCGGTTCAATTGGCCGGGGAACATCGGGCAGGCCTGGTCGGCATTGCCGCAGACTGTGATCACAGTCTCCACGTCCTGTTGGAGAAATTCGTCCATGTGCTTGCTGTGATGGCCGGAAATATCAATGCCGATTTCAGCCATGGCCTTGATCGCCAGCGGATGGACATAACCGGCGGGCTTCGACCCGGCGCTGCGCACGTCCAGCCTTTCAGAGGCGGCTTGGCGCAGAATGCCTTCCGCCAAGTGGCTGCGGCACGAGTTGCCGGTGCAAAGGATCAGAACGATGGGTAATGGCGATGTGTGCATGAACGGCAGTCGTTTGTTAGATGGGTTTGGGGCCGCATTGGCTCTCGCTGATTTTCTTCAGGCGGGTGAGATCCTCCCGGAAGATTTTGCCTTCGAAAATGCAGTCTTGCAGGCAGGCGAGGTTGGCCGCCAGTTCCGGGCAGGGATCAGCGGGCAGCGAATACACCCGCCAAGTGCCGCGAACCTCGACTTGCACCATCGCGTGGCGACGCAGATACGCGAGTTGCTGGGAGGTCCTCACCGAGCCGATGCCCAGCACCGCATCAATATGGCAAACACACTGAGGCTCAATGCGTAGCAGGTTGAGAATCCGCAGACGATTGACATCGCACAGGCACTTGTAGATCGCGACAACTTGTTCTGTTTCGGTTTGCTTGACGGCCATGACAGAGGATATTTAAGCGGCAAATTAACTACGCGCAAGCGCAAATAGCGTTTTTTGAAGAAAATCAGCGATTGTGATCATGGGCTTCATGCCGGCGAACTGGCGCGTATTTGGATCATGCCCGCCACACACGCCGCACGCTCCATGCGGTCGGTGACGGCACCTTTGTGGCGGACGGCAGGAAAATGAATCTTCGGGCGCTGATGGCTGAAAAGATTCCTCCCGGGGCATGATGGGTTTGTTTGTCCCGACCCAAGGGATGATACGGACGGCACCTAATCCGCCAATCTTTGAGCGTAGACTTCTTTCCCGGTGAAAACGATCACCAGCGTTGGCCCAACTGCGACTTCACGAAACTCGGACTCCTCAGCCTGCTAGAGGCCCGAGAAAATGAAATCATCAGTCTCCGTAATGGAGCAAACCACTGACTGGAGAGCCGGATGCGGGAGATCCGCACGTCCGGTTCGGAGGGGGGAGCGGGGCGAAAGCCCCGTTCCTACCTCTATCGTCACAGGCCGCTGCCCGCAGCTTGGTGGATGACGCGGCGCTGTTGCAAAAACAGGTCGATGCCATCAACCAACGCCAGCCAGCTGGCCTCAATGATATTGTCGGACACACCGACCGTGCCCCAGTCGTGGGAGCCATCAGTGCTAACCATCAGGACGCGCGTTTTGGCGGCGGTGGCATCGTGACCGTCGATGATGCGCACCTTGTAATCGACCAGTGAGACGGCGTCGATTTCCGGATAGAACGGCCGCAATGCCTTGCGCAGCGCCAGATCCAGCGAGTTGAGCACGCCGCGGCCCTCGGCGACGGTGAGTGTTCGCTCGCCGCTGACGGAGAGTTTGACAGTGGCCTCACACACCGGCGTGTGGCCGTCGCCATATTGGCGGAAGCTGGTGTGGTACTCGTGCAGTTCGTAAGGTTTGGCGTAAGTGCCCAACACCCGTCGAATGAGCAATTCTAGCGAGCCGTCGGCCGCCTCGAATGAATAGCCGTCGTTTTCGAGCTGCTTGACGCGGCGGAGCACTTCGACGGCTTCCGGCGAGCCTTTTTCGAGTGGGATACCAAGAGCCTCGGCCTTAACAAGGATGTTTGCCTGGCCGCTGAGCTCGGACACCAGGATGTTTTGAAAATTGCCGACGCTGGCAGGCGGAATGTGTTCGTAGCTGCGGGCGAGCTTTTGCACGGCATTGACGTGCATGCCGCCCTTGTGGGCAAAGGCGGTGCTGCCGACAAAGGCGGCGCGAGCGAAATGGGAATTGTTAGATACTTCATCCACAAAGTACGAGAGATCTCGTAGTTTTTCCAAACATGGCACCACCTTGAGGCCGAGCTTGAGTTGGAGGAGCGGGATCACGGATGTTAGATTGCAATTACCGGTGCGTTCGCCATAGCCATTGATGGTGCCCTGAACCTGGCTGGCACCCGCCCGGATGGCGGCGATGGCATTGGCCACGCCAAGTTCGCAATCGTTGTGAGTGTGGATGCCGAACGCCACCCCGGGCAGGCGGGCTTTGACGGACAGGCAGGTTTGCAAAATCTCGCTAGGCAGTGAGCCGCCATTGGTATCGCAGAGGACCAGGCAGGCGGCCCCTCCCTCGGCGGCGGCTTCCAAGGTGGCCAGAGCATGCTCGGGGGAGTCCTTGTAGCCGTCGAAAAAGTGTTCCGCGTCGTAGATCACCTCGCGGCCATGGAGTGCGAGATGGGCCACGGTATCGCGGATCATTGCGCGGTTTTCCTCGACGCTGGTGCGCAGGACTTCGGTGACTTGGAGTTCCCAGCTTTTGCCGAAAATCGTCACCACTGGCGTCTCAGCCTCCATCAACAGGCGCACCTGCGGGTCATCTTCCACCCGGCTGTCGGCGCGGCGGGTGGAGCCAAAAGCTGCCAACCTCGCGTGTTTGAGGGGCAATTTCTTAGCTTCCCGGAAAAACTCAATATCCTTGGGGTTGGAACCCGGCCAGCCGCCTTCAATGAAATCCACGCCAAAGTCATCCAAGCGCTGAGCGATGCGCAGCTTGTCCAAGCCCGACAATTGAAAGCCCTCGCCCTGGGTGCCATCACGCAAGGTCGTATCGTAAATGCATACCGGTTTACTGTTCATTCTTTCGTCGCGCAGTGTTGGATTTTGCGGCCCCCGCTGCAAGGGGATTTTCCGCAGGGAATATTTCTCAACCAGCAACGCGCCGAAACCACGCCATCCTGCGCAGAAGTTAGCCACCCAGGGCCGCGAGATTCTTGCGTGCCTCGCCAAGTTGTTGGTAGAGCGTGAATGTTTTCTGGGCGACTTCCGGGATTCGCTGCCAGTCGGTGGGCAGGTCTTCGGCCAGGTCGTGCAAATCCAGTTTGGCCTGGACGGCCTGGGAGCTTAGTTTTTTGATATCCGCCTTCAGGGTGTCGATCGTTTCCATAACTCGGTCCAGCAAAACTCATGCCAACGTGCGGCGCTTTCCGCAGGTGGGATTGAGATTTGCCGGTTGCCAGGCAGCGGGGTGGGGCTCAAGCCTGATCGATGATTTTCTCGGTTTTGGCGTCGATGATGGCGAAGCGTTCGCGGTTGCGGGACGGCTCGGAGCGGAAGATGAGTCGGCCGGAGTGGGAGCGTTCGAGTTCGACTAAGAGTTTGGCGTCCTCACTTTTGAAGCGGTTGAGCACATCACTGTTAACCACGATGATGATGTCGCCGAGTGTGTCGCGGTGCTTTTGGATCACCGTGTTGAGGCGGCGCTGGATCTCCACCGACATGCTCATCGGTGTCTTGACCCGGGCACGGCCCTGGCAGTATGGGCAGGGCTCATACATGGAATCCCGCAGCGATTCGCTGAGCCGCTGACGGGTCATTTCCATCAGTCCCACCGGCGAGATTTGCAGCGCCTGGGTCTTGGCCTTGTCCTTTTTGAGGCGGTCGCGCATGGTTTTGTACACCGTTTGTTGGTCCTTGCGGTGACGCATATCGATGAAGTCAACCACCACCAAGCCACCGATGTTGCGCAGGCGGAGTTGGCGGGCCACCTCTTGGGCGGCTTCGACGTTGGTTTCCAGAATCATCCGATCCACATCCTTGGAGCCGCGGTTGCGGCCGGTATTGACGTCGATGGAGATGAGGGCTTCGGTTTCATCGATGACGATGTAGCCGCCGCAAGGCAGCCAGACTTGGCGCGAGAATGCTTCATCGATTTGCTTTTGGATATTGACGCGCTCGAAGATCGGTTGGGTGGCGGAGGGCAGGTAGTGGACGCGGCGTTTGGCGCGGCGGGAGATTTTGCCGGCGATCTCACGGATAATCTCGGTGGTGGCGGCGTCGTCACAGATGATCTGGTCAATCTCGTCGGTTAGGAAATCACGGGCGGTGCGCTCGATCAAATCAGGCTCCTGGAAGATGCAGGCCGGGGTCGGCGAGTTCACCCGGCATTCCTCGATTTGGTCCCACTGTTCCAGGAGCATGGCGAGGTCCCTGACGAAGTGGCGAGCGCGGGTGCCTTGGGCGACGGTGCGCATGATGATGCCCATGCCTTCGGGGACGGAGAGTTTCTGGACGATTTTGCGCAAGCGCTGGCGTTCGGCAGGATCCTCGATTTTGCGGGAAATGCCGAATTGCTCGGTGTAGGGCATGAGCACCAGATAACGGCCTGCCAATGAGATGTTGGTAGTCACCCGCGGGCCCTTGGTGCCGATAGGCCCCTTGGACACTTGGATGACAATCTCCGAGCCCACCGGATAGATATCTGGTATATCCTTGGAGGTCACTTTCTTCTGCTGCCGTTTGGGATTGGTCTCGCGCTGAATCTCTTCCAGGCCGGCGTCCAGCGCGGCTGGGATGGCGTCCCAAAAATGCAGGAAGGCATTCTTATCCAATCCGATATCCACGAACATCGCTTTGAGCCCGGGTTCGATGTTTTTGACGCGGCCTTTGAAAATGCCGCCGACGATGTTTTGGTCACCCTCGCGCTCGACGGTGTATTCTTCGAGGACGCCATCTTCGAGGAGGGCGACGCGGCGTTCGAGTTTCTCGACGTTGACGATAATGCTGTTGCCACGCGAGGGATCGGGCTTGCCGATGCCGAGGAGGCGCTTGATGCGTTGAATCATGGTTGTTATTATGTTAGAGCGTTTGATGGGAGTGGGTCTGTTAGGGTTCGAGGACCGGTTGGGCGCGGGGGATGACGGTGCCATCCTCATCGACTTCCGGGGTGATGACTGGGGAGGGAATGATCGGTTGCGTGGTGACTGGTGGAGTGGGAGGCTCGAGGTTTTCGACTTCCTCGCCGGTTTCGCCGTTGCCTTCGGCTTCCTCACTGCCAGGGGTGGCCAGAGGGTCATCTTTGGGAATGACGATTTCCTCAATGCGGTTGGTGTTGCCGAGCACCGGGCTCTGGGGTTTGAGGGGCAGCTTGATGCCGTCATCCTGGGCGAAGAGGCCGCGCAAGATCAGGTTGGCCAGCGGACCGCAAACCTTGCCGCCGGAACCACCGTTTTGCACCAGCACGCACACCGCATACTTGGGCTTGTCATAAGGGCCGAAGCAAATGACCCATGAATTGTTGGATTTTTTCCCGTCATCGATGGTTTGGGCAGTACCGGTTTTACCGGCGAGTTCGATGCCGGGAATTTTCACTCGTGAGGCGGTGCCGCCGGGATTGTTGACGGCCATCCACATGCCGCGGCGGATGAGTTCGAAATCGGCGGGCTTGACGCCGGATTCTATCAGATCCACCTTCAGCACGGGTTGGTCCTCGATGAGCCTGTGACCATCGGCGGCGGTGGCTGATTTGACAATACGAGGCTTGTAGTACTTGCCACCGTTGGCGATGCAGGCGGCCATGGCGCACAATTGCAGGGGTGTGGCCATGGCATCAGCCTGGCCGATGGCAAGCATCGCGGTGATGGCCGGGGTCATCGAGGCGGAGGGATTGGCGGCCCGCCAGGCTGGGCTGCCGGGGAGGGTGCCGGACGATTCGTCGGGCAGTTCGATGCCGGTGGGTTTGCCGAGGCCGACCAACTGGAAGCCGGTGACCATGGCTTTCCAGCCGATGGTATTGGCGAGTTTCATGAAATAAGGATTGCACGATTGTTGGATTGCCTTGGGCAGGGTAAGCGATCCGTGGCTGCCGCGGTGCTGGTTCCAGATCCAGCAACCGATTTTAATTTTTCCGAACAAGATATAGCCATCGCAGGAGAACACGCGGTTGGACATGCCTTCGAGGGCACCGGAGATGGCGGTGGGGGGCTTGAAAGTCGAGCCTGGGGTGAAGGGCTTGATGGCGCGGTTAGAAAATGGATCCATTTTCTGGTTATCCAGATAGCTTTTCCAGCGGGCGCTGGAGATGGATGGAATGAAATCGTTAGGATTGTAATCTGGAATAGCGGCCATGGCGATGACCTCGCCGGTATTGACGTCCATGACGACGGCAGCGGCGCGGCCGGCGCGGCGGATGACATTTTCGACATGGAGTTGGGCACGGGCATCGATGGCGAGGGTGAGTTTGGCACCGATGCCGGGTTTGGTGTAATCGATCATGCGGATGACGTGGCCCTTCTCATCCTTGAGGAGTTTTTTTTGACCCTCCGGACCGCGCAGGATCTTGTCCATGCTTTGCTCGATGCCGGCGATGCCCTTGGCGTCACCTATGTAATGGTCGAATTTACGTTTGTCGCTCTCTGGAATGTCCGCCGGTTCCCACGGCTTGATATAGCCCAGAACGTGGCTGGCGAGAGCGCCGTAGGGATACTGGCGCAGCGGGCGGGTGCTCAGATAGACGCCGGGCAGTTCAAGGTTGTGCTCGGCACAACGGGCAAACTCATCATAAGTCACATCGGTGCGGTAACTGAAGGGCACCAACCCGCGGTGCGTCAGAAAGTGGGTGCGCAGCGCTCCGGCATTGTAATTTTTAGTTAGACCGAGGCTATCGAAGCGCTTGATCGTCCAGTTATTGACGATCTTAACGATATCCTTTTGGTCGTCCGCCCGTTCCAGGCTGTCATTTTTTCTGAGTCGTTTGAGTGAGGGATCGGAGGCATGTTGGAGGCGATAGGCCTTGTAGATTTCCTCGAGGTTGAAGGAGATTTCGTAGTTGCGCAGGTTGCGTGCGAGGAGGACGCCGTTGCGGTCGGTGATTTCGCCGCGGATGCCCGGTTCGCGAACGCTGACGGTGCTATTGCCGGGAACCATCTGGAGAAACTCATCGCGGCGCTCAATTTGGAAATCATACAGACGAGTGAGCAGCACACCGAAGCCCGACAACACCAAAGCGGTGAGTATGTAAAGGCGCATGCGGTAGCTCGGTTCCATTGCGTTAGAAATGGCGGCGGCGCTTTTTGGCGGCCTCCGGGTTGATGGAATGGGCGCAGATGCTGGCGATGCCAAAGAGCATCCAGAAGATGAGCGGAGAAAATAGCATCGTCAGCAACGAGGTGTAAGCCATTTGCAGGGCCGTGGCCTTGGCGAAGGTGAAGCCACCGCGGGCGAAGGTGATGATGAGGTATTCGGCGGCCAGATAGAGCAAGATGGCGATGCCGGATAGCAGTGCGGAGAAATACCACTTCCCCTGTTTGAAGAGGGGTTGGATGCCCTGCATGAGAAAACCCATTGCCCCAAAGAGCAGGATCGAATAGCCGAAGCGCAGGGATTCTACCGGCTGGTTGTAGATCTCCGGGTCGCCACCGTGGACGCCCAGTGTGCATTGCGCATCCCACAGGAAACCACACACAAACGCCAGCAACAGCATCGTCGGCTGGCCCACGGTCACCGCCGCACACAGGAACACCAGTTGCACCAGCAACACTCGCGAATGATGCAGCGCGGTGAGTGCCGGCAGAAATTGCTGAACCACAAAGCTGGCCAGCACTAACAACACGGTGATGAGGGTGTAGCGGGTCACTTCTTCGGGGGATCTTTGGCCAGCACGACGAACACCGTGCCAAGATCCGCGAAGTTCACCGCTGGTCGAACGAGAGCTTCGGAATCCTCGGCGCCCTTTTCGACGGACACGATGGTTCCAAGGAGGATGTTGGCCTGGAATATGCCTCCACGGCCGGTGGTGAACACACGCTGGCCGGAGCGCAACGTCGCATTCTTCGATAAAAATTTCAGCCGCAGAAGCGGCGTGCCTTCAAACTGCCCGCGCTGCCCGCTGAGAATGCCCACTTCCGGACTGTCCTCAACCTTGGCCGACACCTGGCACGCCTCGTCAGTTAGCAAAATGACCGACGAGCGGTCTTTGGCTGGACGGTCAACGATGCCGACGAGTCCTTCATTGGAAAGCACCGCGAGCTGGGTGCCGATGCCGCGTTCCTCGCCGACGTCGATTTCGACGGTTTGCCACCAGGTGGTGGGTTGGCGGCGGATGACTTGGGCGGTGGCGACATTGAAGGTGGAGGCAGTTTTAAAATCCAAGGCATGGCAGAGCCGGGCATTTTCGCGTTCGAGTTCGCGGTATCGGGACTCGACGATGCGCAGGCGGCCCATTTCGCGGTTGACGGTAGCGAGTTCGGCATCCAAGACCTTGGAATGTTGGACCTCGTCGAGGAAACTGCGGGCATAAGCCTCAGTTTGCGAGCCGCTCTTGAGGAAGGGCGCGATGGCGGAAAAATAGCTGCACTGGATCTCGCGCACGGTGCGCTCACTGCGGGTGAGTGCCCACACGGCACCACTCACAAAGAGCAGGATGGCTATGAGATTGAGCGGCTTCATGGCCGGAACCTGCCTAGCGCTCGACCCTGCGGTCAGTGTTGGTGACGCGTTTCAAGAGGGCGATTTCCTGAAGTGCCTTGCCAGTGCCTTCGGCCACCGCGCTGAGGGGATCCTCCGCGATGTGGACCGGCAGCCCGGTTTCCTCACGCAGCAGGCGGTCGAGCCCCTTGAGCAGAGCCCCTCCGCCAGCTAACACGATGCCGCGGTCCACCAGGTCGGCGGCGAGTTCGGGCGGGCAGCGCTCGAGAGTGGTGCGCACGGCATCCACGATGGTGCTGAGGGGGTCGGCCATGGCCTCGCGGATTTCCTGAGAGGTGATGGTGATGGTTTTGGGGAGGCCGGCGACCAGGTCGCGGCCCTTGACCTCCATGGTCATTTCCTTGGGAAGAGGGGCGGCCGAGCCGAGGCGGATTTTGATATCTTCTGAGGTGCGCTCGCCGATCATCAGGTTGTAGGCGCGCTTCATGTAGGAGATGATCGCCTCGTCCAATTCATCCCCGGCGGTGCGCACGCTGCGGGCGTAAACAATGCCTGAAAGGGAAATGAGCGCCACTTCGGTGGTGCCGCCGCCAATGTCCACAATCATATTACCGGAGGCGTCTTGCACCGGCAGACCGACGCCGATCGCAGCGGCCATGGGTTCCTCGATGAGGTAAACCTCGCGGGCACCGGCCTGTTCGGCGCTTTCGCGCACCGCGCGGCGCTCCACCTCCGTGATGCCCGATGGGATGGCGATGAGCACCCGGGGGTTGGAGCGGCGGTTCTTGTTCACCTTGCGGATAAAGTGGCGAAGCATCGCTTCGGTCACCTCAAAGTCGGCAATCACGCCGTCCTTGAGCGGACGAATCGCCACGATATTGCCCGGCGTGCGGCCGAGCATGCGTTTGGCATCGTCGCCGACAGCGAGGACCTCGTTGGTGCCGGCCTTGACGGCCACCACCGACGGCTCGCGCAGCACCACGCCATGATCTTTGACGTAAATGAGCGTATTGGCCGTGCCGAGATCTATCCCGATGTCATTTGGGAAAAAATTTCCAAAAAGTTTTTTGAACATGGAAAAGGGTTGCAAAGGAAAAGACGGGTGAAAGTTGGAAAGACTCGGCAGCCTCTGGGCGATTCGGATGATTGCCGCGTAAGGCGGGGAAAACCAGGAATCGGCGAGAGCCCCGCCGGGGGGGGCTAGGGATAAGTGGGAAATTCGGGCAAGTCAAACAAAAATCCTTGCCACACACGCCGCCGGAGGCCCCAAGCGGACAAAAATCTAAAAACTTTGCCACGGCGCGGCGATGCGGGCAGCAGGCGGTTGGGGCTTGGCGGGTGAAAGAATCTGCTGACGACGTTGCCGTGCGCCCGTTTTTCGGCTATGCATCGTTGCAGATGATCCCGCAAGCGCCCATGACCTACTGTCCGGACCTTTTCAGCTACACCCGTCGGCCCACCCGCGAGGTGCTGGTGGGCGATCTGGGCATGGGTGGCGGACACCCGGTGCGCGTCCAGTCCATGATCACCGCCGACACCCGGAACACTGCAGCCTGCGTTGCCGAGATTTTGGGCCTCGCCGAGGTGGGCTGCGAAATCGTCCGCATCACCGCCCAAACCAAGGCCTACGCCGCCAACCTCAGAAACATCGCCCGCGATGTGCGTGCCGCCGGTTGCCATGTGCCGCTCGTCGCCGATATCCATTTTAAGCCCGACGCCGCCATGGAAGCCGCCAAGTGGGTCGAAAAAGTCCGCGTCAATCCAGGGAATTATTCCGATAAGAAAAAATTTGCCGTCCGCGAGTATGACGACGCCCAATACCTCGGGGAGCTTGAGCGCATCCGCGACGAGTTTGCTCCGCTGGTGCAGCGCTGCAAGGATCTAGGCCGAGCCATGCGCATCGGCACCAACCACGGATCGCTCTCAGACCGCATCATGAACCGCTACGGCGACACCCCCCTCGGCATGGTCGAGAGCGCCCTCGAATTCGCCCGCATCGCCCGCGACGGCGACTACCACCAGCTGGTATTTTCGATGAAGGCGTCCAACCCGAAGGTCATGATCGAGGCCTACCGGCTGCTTGTCGCACGCCTCGCCGCCGAAGGTCCGGACTGGAATTACCCGGTCCACCTCGGCGTCACTGAAGCCGGCGATGGCGAGGATGGCCGGATCAAGAGTGCTATCGGCATCGGGTCGCTGCTCGCCGACGGCATCGGCGACACCATCCGCGTCTCCCTCACCGAAGACTCGATCCACGAAATCCCCGTCGCCCAAGCCCTGCTGCGTAGCTGCGGCGTCTCGCGTAGCTGCGGCGTCTCGCCGCAGGCCGTGGTGGCTGCGTCTCGCAGCCATTCTTCCACCTCTTCGCAACCCTCCACCTCTTCGCAACCTTCCACCTCTTCGCAACCCTCCACCTCTTCGCAACCTTCCACCTCTTCGCAACCCTCCACCTCTTCGCCACCCTCCACCTCTCCAGCCCGCTCCCTAACCGAAGACGCCGCCTCCATCCATATCAATTGGGAAAATGTCCAAAAAACCGACGCCTGTTATCTTCCCCACTGGAAACTCGCCGGCGGCATTTACTCCGTGACCTTTCGCCTAGCCGATGCATTACCTCATGATGTACTGGAGCATTACCGCCAGAAGCGTCAGGCTCTCCTCGATTTGCTGGATAGCTTTTCCCGCTCGGGTGGCTCCCGCAGCATGCTCGATCAAATGCTTTCCGTGCGCAACCAACTCGCACAGTTGCAGGGCACCGTGATCGATCCCGAATTGGACCGCGGTCACGGTGCCTGCCTGTTGCGCAACGAATGGTGCGCAGATCTGGTGGCCGGTGCCTTGCGGCATTTCGACGGCTTCCGTTATACGTTGCTAGCTTGGTGCGTGATGCCCAATCATGTGCATGGGGTTCTCATGCCTGCTGCGGGACATGAGTTGGAGGACATCCTGCATTCCTGGAAAAGCTTCACTGCGCATGAAATCGACAAACGCCTGGGTGTTGCCGGCACGATTTGGCAGAAGGAAAGCTATGACCATCTCATCCGCGATGGCGAGGACCTGCGCAACCAGCTGGACGATGTGTTGGATAATCCTCGGAAGGCGGGGTTGGAGGAGGGGCGGTGGATGGGCTGTGCTTATCCCGAACTCGCGGCGAGACGCCGCGACCACGGCCTGCGGCGGGACGCCGCAGCCACCGCCGCAGCCACCGCCGCAACCACCGCCGCAACCACCGCCGCAACCACCGCCGCAACCACCGCCGCAACCACCGCCGCAACCACCGCCGCAACCACTGTCAACTACGATCCTTTCTCCTATCAGCGCCGCCAGAGTTCTGTCATCCGTGTGATGGACCACAAACTCGGTGGCGAAAACACAGTGCGCGTGTTCACCACCCAGGACCACTGGAATGCCATCGCCCACAAAATCGCCGCCATGGGCGAATTCAAACCCGAGGCCGTCTTCGAATCATCCGGCGTCTGCCAACTCGACCCTCGCGATGAGGCCGCCATCACCGCTCTCAACGCAGCCACCGAACCGCAACTCATCAGCGTGGCCGACGGGGTTGAATTGGAGAGTATCCATGCCTTCCGACTGCTGGCCGCCCGAGCCGACCCCCGCCATCCAATCTTGCTCAAAGACACCCTGCTGCATGCACCCGTCCACGCCGCCACCGATGCCAAGGATGCTGGGGAACGGGCGTTGCAGGCCACCCTCAGCGCCGCCTCCACCCTCGGTTCGCTGCTTTGCGACGGCATCGGCGACGCCATCCTGGTAAGGGCCGAACCCGCCCCCGCCCTCTCACTCCGCTTGGCCTATAACATCCTGCAGGCCGCCGGTACCCGCATTTTTAAAACCGACTATGTGGCTTGCCCGAGTTGTGGTCGCACGCTCTTCAACCTGCAACACACCACTCAAAAAATCCGTGCCGCCACCGGCCATCTCAAGGGCGTTCGCATCGCCGTGATGGGCTGTATCGTCAATGGCCCAGGCGAAATGGCCGACGCGGATTTCGGCTACGTCGGCGGTGCCCCCGGCAAAATTAACCTCTATGTCGGCAAATCCCCCGTCCAATTCAATATCCCGGAAAATGACGCCGTCACCCACCTCACCGACCTCATCCGCGAACATGGCAAATGGATAGAGCCGCCGCCCGTCACCTCTCAAATCTCAGAACTTAACCAATGAACTCAACGATCCATCCCATCGGTTTACACCCCCTTCTAACCGTTCGCCGCAGATCAGCGGCGGTACTCCTCTGGCTGGCGGCTCTCTGTGGACCACCTTTAGCAGGCCAACAGATCGAGATCCCCCCGGCCCCGCAAACCCCTCCGCACCTTCCTTTGGCCGCCCCTCAACAGAGGATCCTCGAGCGCGCCGATGAAATCCTTAAACAGACGAAATTGGGCGATGCTCAGCGCCAAATCCGACTGCAAGTGCTAAAGGCGATTCTAACGGGAACCGTGATCCGGCCCAGCGATGACTATCCCGAGATCCGCAACCCCAAATTCTGGTCCTTTGCCAGTGATGCTTTTGTGGTGGCCCCGGAAACCACGCCAGTGGAGGCCATCGACGACTTGTGGGTCGCCCATGAAAACGACGGCGTGCCCGTTCCGCGCATCCGCTGCTACAAGTATTCCTCCCTGATCCTCATCGAGGGATTCATTCAATACTTCCGCGAAACTAACAATCTGGCTGGGCTCGCCGCGCTCAATCAGCTGATCGGTCACCGGGAAATTCCCGGCAACCTCCCCAACGGCGGCGATGACCTGCTGTGGGAAAAGCGCCAGGGATGCGATAACCTGCTGCCGGGCGACCAGATATGGGTCGATAATCCGTTTTTTGAGCGCGGTGCGGATTGGCTAACCGAGGAAAACTATCAACAGGCGCTGCGCCAAGGTTTGGCACCTGCGGAAGCGACCGCTGCAGCGGCCGCAGCCACTGAATCCCAGATTGCCGGCGAAGAGGGCAGCAATATTTTCTATCTCGGCGACGGCAAGTTCATTCGCGGTGCCGGCTCGCTTTCGCGGCTGTGCCGCGAGTCATTCAAAAATCACGAGAATCCTGACGCGTCAGCGCACCAACAGGTATTCACCACGATGATCTACACGCTAACGCGTTTTCAGGAACACATGATCGATGATAACTACACGGCCCAAGCCTGCATGCGGGCGAAACCCGGCAGCGTTCGGCTCGCAGACTTCCGGCTTGAGCGCGTCCGCTCGCCAATCGCCCCGGACAACCTCTTGCGGATGTACCCCGGACCCACCCAGCCCATCCCCTTGGACTCACTCATCGATGCGATCGCCAGCCACAACAAACCACCCCGCCTCGTCAAACTCGACAAAACCACCGTCCCGATTTTCGGCGACGACTACAGTTGGCCCGAACAGCAGCGCGTTCGTAGCGCCATTGACGCCATGATGCGCATCAAGAGTGACGACTCTTGGTGGCTCCTGCAGACGAAAATTCACGATGACCGCTATGTCCTCACCGCCACCCGTGACGGGGTTGCGAAAAATTTCACCCTTGGCGCCCTTTGCTCCGATATCATCGACGCCAGGCTCTGCCTGGGCTTTACAACCCACCTGCCTCTGGTCCCCGGCCAATTGCCAACCCCTTTCCAGCCCGAGCTTGAGTACTGGCAGCAGCAGACCCAGTGGGCCGCCGAGGCCAAACCGCTCTATGCCATGCAAGCCGCCTTGTGCCAGCGGGCACTCGACCAATGGCAGCCGATCCAGGGCACCCTGCCGGGTGGCGACGGGCGCTCGCACATCTTCACCGCCGATGAGAAGGCCCGCTTTGTGGCACTGCTGAAAAAGGAAATCGCCGATCGCAACCAGACGCGGACGGCCGCCTGCGAGGATGTCTTCGTGCCCATGCGCCCGGCACCTGGCGGTTGGGAGGGTTTCGACGCAGAACTCGCCAGTGATCTGCGGGCCGAATCTGACAGAGGAGTAAGACCCACGAATTGAAGCCGCCCCCGCCCCTTGCCTGTTATCTGCCTCCATCTCAGCAAATTTCCCCCTGCCACTGCATTTCTCTCAATCCAAAGCTTGACACCACCCGTCCTCGCTCCAATCCTTCGCCCAGACGCCAGCGCGTACGGCGGGGTAGCCAACCGGTAAGGCAGTGGTTTGCAAAACCACCATTAATGGGTTCGATTCCCATCCCCGCCTCCACTTTTTCCCTTGTAGATAAAGGGTTTTCGGCGAATCGGAGAAGTTAGGTGGAAAGGCCGGAAACCCCAAAAAAAACCCAAAACGCACCGTCAAACGGAAAGTAACCGGAAAGTGAAAATTTCCTAACATTTCCCCAACGGACCCGCCCCCGGTT
>CAIQXC010000353.1 GCA_903875675.1 Akkermansiaceae bacterium | reverse complement strand
CTCTTGATCATCGATCTCGATCCAGGTGCGCCAGCCGTTGCCGATGGTGAAAACCGAGGTTAGCAGTGTCTCAAATTCGCTGCGTTTGATCGTGTGTTGAAAGCGGGTGAGCGTCCCCCAATCCGGCGGCGTGCGCAGTGCGATGAGCGCCAGTTCGGCGGCGGAGGGTGGCTGTTTCCCGGGGCTGGGATGGCGTAGGATGAGCGCCAGCGCGGCGACGAGGGTGAGGACGAGGAGCGGGACAATGAGCTTGCGGGGGCGGGGCATTTTGAGGGATTTAGGTTGTCGGCCGGAGCAGGATGTGGCTAGTTGGAGACCCCCGCCATACGTGCGGGTTAGAAATTTCCAATCATGTCAACGATCCGTATAATGTTTTTGGGGGATGTCGTCGGAGAGCCTGGCCGCAAGGCGGTTATTGAGCAACTGCCTTTGCTAAAACAGAGTGAAGGCTTGGATTTTATCATCGTCAATGGCGAGAATGCCGCGGGCGGGCGGGGGATCACACCAAGGATTGCCATCGACCTGTTGCGCGCCGGGGCAGCCGTCATTTCCACCGGCGACCACGTTTGGGATCAGGCGGAAATCGTCGGCTTTTTCCCCACCGAGCCGCGGCTCTTGCGGCCTCTGAATTATCCAGTCGGCACTCCGGGCAATGGCAGTGTGGTGCTGCAGACGGCCAAGGGCAGGGTTGGCGTGGTGCTCGTCCAAGGCCGCTCGTTCATGCAACCCCCGCTTGATAATCCGTTTGTGGCCGCCGAAGCAGAGGTGGCCCGCCTCGCCTCCGATGGCGTGAAGGTCATCGTGCTGGAAATCCATGCCGAAGCCACCAGCGAAAAAATTGCCATGGGGCGCCTGTTGGATGGCACGGTGTCGATGGTTGTCGGAACCCACACCCATGTTCAAACGGCCGATGAAACGATTTTCCCGGGCGGTACCGGCTACCTGACCGACGCCGGAATGTGCGGGCCTGAGCAGTCCGTGCTTGGCAGAAGTATCGAATCCGTCATTTGGCGCCAAAAAACCGGCATGCTCACCCGCTTTCCCGTGGCCAAAGGACCGGTGCGTCTGTGCGGGGTTATCATTGATGTGGACGTTGCCACCGGGCATTGCGTGGCCATCCGCAGGTTCACGCTGGCGGTCCCGGAGGCGGCAGAAACCTCCACGGCGGCCCAACCAGAACTCAATTCCGACCCGAATTAAATTTTTTTACTTATTGAAGAGATTTTTTTTGACAAGGGCAATATTTTCGGTAAGCTCCGCCCGCTCTTCCCCAAATCTCTCCAGGGGTGCCGCGCCCAGTCCACTTCAAAGGACAGGACGCGGTGTTTTTGTCGGGTCGAAGGAAGCCAGCGATTCAGTATCATAGCTCGCGTAGCTCAGGGGTAGAGCGCATCCTTGGTAAGGATGAGGTCGGGGGTTCAATTCCCCCTGCGAGCTCCAGGGCTGCGTCCATATCACCATAACTCTCACGCGAACCAACAACCACCATGGCTAAAGAATCATTCCAGCGCAACAAACCCCACGTCAACATCGGCACCATCGGCCACGTTGACCACGGCAAAACCACCCTCACCGCCGCCATCACCGTCGTGCTGTCGGAAAAGGGACTCGCCAAAGTCAAAAACTATGCAGACATCGACGCTGCACCCGAGGAGCGCGAGCGCGGAATCACCATCAACACCGCCCACGTCGAGTACGAAACGTTGAAACGCCATTATGCTCACGTGGATTGCCCCGGTCACGCCGACTACGTGAAGAACATGATCACCGGTGCCGCCCAGATGGACGGTGCCATTCTGGTGGTGTCCGCTGCTGACGGCCCGATGCCCCAAACCCGCGAACACATCCTGTTGGCTCGCCAAGTGGGTGTTCCCGCCTTGGTGGTGTTCATGAATAAGGTGGATTTGGTTGACGATGCCGAGCTGCTCGAGCTCGTCGAGATGGAAGTGCGCGACTTGCTCTCAGTGTATGAATTCCCAGGCGATGAGATCCCCATCGTGATGGGCTCGGCCAAGGGGGCTCT
>CAIQXC010000352.1 GCA_903875675.1 Akkermansiaceae bacterium | reverse complement strand
TTGGCCACCATCATCACCGACGTGCCGCTGGCCGTCACCTGGGAGGACCTGCGACTCATCCCTCGCGACGACGAAGCTCTCAAAAGCCTCTTCAACGAATTTGAGTTCCGCCACCTCTCCAGACGGCTGTTCGGGCACAGCCCCAGCATCCCGGGGAGCGCCGGCATCCCGGGGAGCGCCAGCATCCCGGGGAGCGCCGGCATCCTGCCGGCTGATTCCGGCGTCTCGCCGGAATCCTCTTCCGTCCCCCCTCCCTCCACCGCCTCACCCCCGTCTTCCTCCACCTCATCTCCCTCCTCCACCGCCTCACCCCCGTCTTTCGAAACGTTCCGCAACATCCACGACGTCCCTCACACCTATCATCTCGCAGATAGCCCGCAACTCGAACAGAAACTTCTAGCAGAACTCCAGCAGCTACCCGGCTTCTGCTTCGACATTGAAACCACCGGCCTCGACCGCTTCACGTCCAGGCTCCTCGGCATCGCATTTTCCTGGCAGACCCACGAGGCATGGTACCTCCCGATCACCGACCTCCAAGCGCAAATTGGCGGCCTCCGCAAGGTGTTTGCCACCCCTGCGGAAAAAACCGGCCACAACCTCAAATTCGATCTGTCCATTCTTCAGCACCATGGCATCGAGGTCGCCGGGCCGTTTTTCGACACCATGCTCGCCGACGCGCTGGTGTTTCCCGAGCGGCGCCACTCGATGGACTATTTGTCGGAAATCCTGCTAGGCTACACCCCGGTCAAGTTTTCCCAAATCTTGGCGGCGGCCAAGAGTCCGACCGAAGCTGCTCCGCCAGTGGGCGAGGATTTATTTGAATTTGCCGCTGCGCAACGGCTGGCGGTGGCTATTGATGTGGCCGCCATCCCGTTGGCCACTTTGGCCGAATATGCGGCGGAGGACGCGGATGTGACGTGGCAGCTCGCGCTGAAGCTTCGGCCCCTGCTAGGCGCGTCGGGCCAGCAGGAGGTGCTCCAACACATTGAAGGACCGCTGCTGCCGGTGTTGGTTCGCATGGAAATGGAAGGCATCGCGGTGGATACCGGGTCGCTCAAGTTCATCGGCGACGAGTTGCAACTCCAAATCGACGCACTGGCCGCCGCGATCCAACAACACGCCGGCACCGCCTTCAACCTTGCCTCTCCCAAACAGCTCGGGCAAATCCTTTTTGAGCACCTCAAGCTCGACGACAAGGCGAAGAAGACCAAGACCGGCCAATACAAGACCGACGAACAGACGCTCTCAACCTTCGAAGGCAAGCACCCGATCATCAGTGATATCCTCGCTTGGCGCGAAGCCACCAAACTTAAATCCACCTATCTGGATGCCCTGCCTAACCACTTGGTCCCGGAAACCGGCCGCCTCCACACCCACTTCCATCAACTCGTCGCCGCCACAGGCCGCCTCGCCTCGTCCGATCCAAACCTCCAGAACATCCCCGTGCGCTCCGAGTCCGGCCGAAAAATCCGCAAGGCCTTCGTCCCGCGCCTCTCACAAACTGCCCATTTGAAATTCCAACTGCTCTCTTGCGATTACTCGCAAATCGAGCTGCGGGTGATGGCGGCACTCGCCCAAGACGCCGCCATGATCAGCGCCTTTCACAATGGCGAGGACATCCACAGCGCCACCGCCGCCAAGGTTTTTGGCGTCGCTCTTCCCGACGTCACCCAAGCCATGCGCCGCAGCGCCAAAATGGTCAACTTCGGCATCATCTACGGCATCTCCGCCTTCGGCTTGTCCCAGCGCCTCGCCATCCCTCGTCCCGAAGCCGCCAGCATCATCGACGCCTACTTCCGCGAGTACCCCGCCATCCGCCAGTTCATGGACCGCACCATCGCCGATGCCCGCGAGGCCGGCTACGTCTCCACCCTCAGCGGGCGGCGGCGCTGGTTCCCCGATCTGATGTCGTCTAACCAAAATCTCCGCAGCAATGCCGAGCGCGCCGCCATCAACACCCCGATCCAAGGCACCGCCGCCGACATGATCAAACTGGCCATGATCCGCATCGACGAGCTACTGCGAAAAAATGCGTGCCAGACCAAGATGTTGCTGCAGGTCCACGACGAGCTGGTATTCGACCTGGCCCTCAGCGAACAGGACGAGCTCGTCCCCCAAATCCTTCACGCCATGAAGACCGCCCTACCGCTGCCCCACGCCGTGCCCATCGAAGTGGAACACGGCATCGGCCCCAATTGGCTCGCCGCCCATTGATTGATGGGGTCAGTCCTCCTGAGTAAGTCGCTGTAATCCGTTGATTATCAATGCTTGAAATTTGAGGCTTTTCACAATTTTTCAGATGAGTCATGCGGCGACTTACTCTCCAACTCTATCCGCCCACCCGGCGGTTGCTGC
>CAIQXC010000351.1 GCA_903875675.1 Akkermansiaceae bacterium | reverse complement strand
TCAACTTTTGCCGGTTTCGCATCCGTAACCCATTGGGAATGAATGGGCTGGCAGATGGTACACCCGGAGGAACTCGAATCCAAAACCTTCTGATTCGTAGTCACCACAAGTCCTTGATTATTAACGCCTTGTGTTGATGTTTGTTGATTCTTAGCGGCCCTTAACGACGCTTATCGTCCTTTTCTGGCCCGCGACCAGTATCTAAAAAGTATCAAAATTCCGCAAGCGAAACTTTTTT
This sequence comes from Akkermansiaceae bacterium, assembly GCA_903875675.1. Classification (GTDB taxonomy): domain Bacteria; phylum Verrucomicrobiota; class Verrucomicrobiia; order Verrucomicrobiales; family Akkermansiaceae; genus Luteolibacter. Next base: position 1,605 of record CAIQXC010000351.1, on the reverse strand, counting down.
TACTTTTTTCGCTTTTTTTCACACGGAGGTTTTTTTTGGCGGGATAAAGTCGGGGTGAAAAACCAACCACCACGCAAACGACCGAAATCGCCCTCCATCCAACCTATTGAAGAAAAGGCACCCTGGGTGTTGATCGCCAAAGCATCCGAGGAAAGCGGACTTACCGAACTGCTCATCCGCAATGCCGGGCTCAAGCTCCGCAAGTTCGGAAATGCCGACTACGTCAAACCCGGCACGCTCAACGCCTGGATCCTCAACGACGGAAAGGAGGAACCCAAGTGAACCTCGATAGCCCCGGCGATGATCCCATTGCCCAGATCTCCAAAGCCGTTCGTCTCCACCGCCAGCTCGCCGAGCAAGCCAAGGCTGAGCTAAAAACTGCCCTGCCGGTTCTCACCGAAACCCTCAGCCACGAATCCGCACAATCGGCCAAAGTCGCCGTTATCCTCCAATCCGTCTGGAATGGCGAACTGTGTGACAACCTCGCCAGCCTCGACACCAAAGTCGCCAAGGCTGTCATCGGCCTGATCGCCGCACGCGCTCACCTCAGCTCTGAAACCGCTGCGGACTTTCAATCGGCTGTGCCCCTCCTCAAGGAAACCGTTGCCCATCGTTCCGGCCAGTCGGCCAAAGTCGCCGCCATCCTCACAAGCGTCGTGGCCGGCGAGCTCGACAATGCTCTGGACGGCCTCGACTCCAAAGTCGCGCATGGCGTCGTCGCCATGGTCGCCGCACGTGCTTTCCTCAGCGGTGATGCCGACTCCCTCCTGCGCCCTCTCCTCAGCCGGAAGGGGGGCCGCCAGTCGTGAACCAAAATGCCCCCATCTTCATCCCCGTCTCCGCCATCCAGGCCGCCCGCAAGCTCCTCACAAGGCTGCGATTCGAGCGCCTAAGACTGCCGGTTCTCAACCATGTGCTCGCCACTGTCGATGGCGCCGGGCTCGTCCTGGCCGTCACCGATCTCAATCACTGGCTCGAAACCCGCATTCCCGCCACCATCAGTCCGGAGGCAACCGCGCGTTTCCTCATCCCCGCCGCAGCCATGGCAGCCGCGGCCCGCGGCGACAAGGAAAGCTCCGTGAGCTTCGACGCCTCGGGCACATCCGACAACTCCGCGCTCAAGCTTGTCGTCACATGTGGCGGCATGCTGGTGGAATCGGTCGATCAACCCGTGACGGTAAGCGTTTTTCCACTGCGCCCGGTCCTCGATGGCCGGGTCACGAATGTGCCGAAGGAAACCATGCTAACACTCCAGACGGTCGCGCCCTGCGCCTCCACCGACGCCTCCCGCTGCGTGCTGAACGGCGTGTTGTTCTCGGCGAACGACGGTGGCACCCTGATTGCCACGGACGGCCGACTCCTGGCCGGTGCTCCCGCGCGCTTTGCCGGACGGGAGTTCATCCTGCCCAGCACCGCCGTGCATGTGCTCGGTCATCCGGACTTCACCTGGCGGCGACCCCGGCGGCGCGGTGCTGACGAAGGCCGGAGCCGGCACGCTGCGCCTGACCGGCGGCAACAGCTTGCCAGACCTCGGTCGCGTGGTCGTCGCCAACCTCGCCACTCTCGAACTCGGCGCTGACGAAACCATCGACTCCCTCGCCGCAG
>CAIQXC010000350.1 GCA_903875675.1 Akkermansiaceae bacterium | reverse complement strand
GTGATTTCCGCGACGTTGGCGGCGATTAGAGAAACCCTGGTGGCTTCGAGGACCTGCACGCGGGATAGGCCGAGGCGGGACCAACGGATGGCGGCGTCCATGGCCTCGTCGGCACTGCGGCCTTGGGAAGCGGCGAGTTCGAGGGTGCCGAGTTTGAGTTTCTGGGCTTCTTCGGCGGTGCCTTGGAAGACGGCTTGAAGAATGGCGAACTGGTGGTCCACCTTGATAGCGCCATTCACCCCGGCCATAAACGCCTCAGTGATGCCCATGACGGCTTTAACGGGGATCATCCAGCGGGCGTAGGTGGCGGCATTGCGCAAGAGAGCGGAGGAGTGGAAGTCCAAGGCATGCCCACCGGAGGTTGCTGCGGCGGCGTTGCTGGCCATATCGCGGGCGGCAGTGACCTGGGCACGCTGGGCGGCCGTGTGAGCAGCGACAGCGGATGGAGCATTGCCCGCTGCGGATGCGCGACCCTCGACGCCGGAGAACTGAGATTCGCGGGCCTGATATTCGCGCTGGCGGGATATATGGGCATCCTGAGCGATCTGCCTTCTGCGTGCCGGGTCCTGAGTGGCAGCCCGGGCGCTGCGCTCGGCGGCATTGATGGCAGCAATGCGCAAAGCGGACTGGATTTTAATGTCCTGCAATTCAGCGGCGAAGGACGTCGCCCGATCCGCATGGTCCTGAGCATCCTGAGCTTTTCTGGCGGCAGCTTGGCGACTTCCCACTGCGGCCATCGCGCGTTCCCGTTCGACATCGACCTGAGCGGCACTTCCGGCCATGTTGAGGCCCCGGCGCATGGCCTGATCCGCCCCCGAGGAATCCCCCGCTGCACGGCGTGAGGCATCCGCGGATTGGAAGCGGCGCTGGGAATCGGAAAAGATTTTTCGGCGCTCGTCATAGAGCCGGTTGAGTTCGGCCTCGCGGTGGGTGAGATCGCCAATGGTGTTTGCGCGGATGAGGTCCTGCGAATTGGCCTTCTGAGCCATATCGACGCGCTCTTCCTCGCGGCGGAGCTTATTGGCGTGCAGGCGGCTGGAGTTGGAGTCCGCCTCACTGGAGGCGCGGGACTGTCTGGCATCCTGGAGCGCCGAAGCGACCTGAGCCCGCTGGGCGGCAGTGCGGGCAGCGGTGGCGGATGGGGCGTTGCCCGCAGCGGCAGCACGGGCTTCCACGTCTGACATGTTCGCGATGTGGTCCTGATACTCCAGTTGACGATCGGTGTGGGCGTCCTGAACGATTTGCTTTTTGCGGGCCTGGCTATGGGTCCCGGAGGCGAGGCTTTGCTCAGCCGCATTGATGGCGGCCAAACGCAATGCGGACTGAGTTTTGATGTCCTGCAATTCCGTGGAAAAGCCAGAGGCGCGGTCGGCATGCGCCTTGGCATCCTCCGCTTTCTGGAAGGCTGCTTGGCGGCTCCTCTCGGCAACGACGGAGCGGTCGCGCTCGACATCGACCTGGGCAGCGTGCCCGCCCATGTTGAGGCCCCGGCGCATGGCCTTGTCGGCCCCGGGTGAATCGCCAGCAGCTTGGCGGGCGGCATCCACGGACTGGAAGCGGCGCTGGGAATCGGAGAAGATTTTACGACGCTCGTCATAGAGGCGGTTGAGTTCCGCTTCCCGGCGGGTGATGTCAGTGATGGTGTTGGCACGGATCAAGTCCTGGGTATTGCTTTTCTGGGCCAGATCGACCCGCTCTTCCTCGCGGCGGAGTTTGTTATCAAAGAGGCGACGGTCGTTGGCGGCAGAAACTTTGTCGGAGCGGGACTGGACGCCGCCTTGAAGGGCAGCGATGCGCTCGCCAACGGCGCGGACCTGATTTTCCCCCGAGACGTAATGAGGGCTGTTCTCCAACCCTTTGCCGGAGGCGTTCTGGAGGGCGGCGTTGAGATTGACCCGGTGAGTCTCCAAGGCTTCGATCTGGGCGATCCGGTCGCCGCGGCCCCGGGCAGCGCCATAAGTTTTGCGCAACTCCTCATTCATGCCGCGAAGCGAGTCGCGGAGCTGGTTGACGTTGGAGATGTCCTTGGTGACCGTGGAAAGCGGACGGGCGGCACCAGGCTTGAACGTCTGGATGGAGGAGAGACCTCTTCCGAGTTGCTCCAACTCGGAAATCCGCTGCTGGGCAGCGCCAGCCTTGTCGTAGGTGGTGGTGGTGGTGCGGGACAAGAGACCGGCACGGTTGTTGCCAGCCTTGCCGGAGGACGCAGTGGAGGCGGGGCGGCCGTCGGCCCCGAGGATCGAGGCTGGAAGGTCGGCAAAGGCCCCGAGGACGATTTTGCGCATGGCCCCGGCCTGCTCCTGAAAGCCCTTGAGGTTGATGCGGACGGGGATGGTGAACCCGCGCTTGTTGAGGTAGTCTTGGAACGCGTCAATTTTCTGCTTGTCCTGGCGCAACCCCTTGGAAAGAGAGGAACGATAGGACGACTCCATGGTGACTGAGATGCTGCGCGAGGCCATGGAGGGGGGATTTCATCGTGGGGGAGGGATGTCAAGAGATGGAATTTTGAATTTTGGATTTTGAATTTTGAATGGAAGAGGAAGAGGCTTGAACCGCTGAACAAGAACGCAAGAGAAGAGGAGAGGAGAGAAGATTGCCTCGCGCAAAGGCCCAAAGACGCAAAGGAGGGGGAGGATTTTGGATTGGAGGGATGGATTGCTGATTGCTGATTGCTGATTGCTGATTGCTGATTGCTGATGTGCGCTTGATTGGCGCAGGGCTCACTTTAAGCTCACTTTTTGGGAAATCCTACAGTGGGAGAAGCCTTCAACCATCGGTGATAATCACCCCTCATTAGCCGGAATATCCAGAAAACGGAATGCCCCGAAATGCTCCGCTTTTCATTAGGCTAGCCAAGTAATAAACCATCGGTTACAAATCGCTAATTCATTGGTTTCCAGTTTATTAGACGATATTCCAACATTTCTCCTCGACACCCCGCCGTTTCTGGTCCATCCTCAAGCCCGTACTAATTACACTGTTAGCCAGAAAAAGAATATGTGCACCCTACGGGCATACAGAACCGAATTCGACGTTGATACGTTTCTGGCGTCATCGCGCCTTGCGCCAAGCACGGTATTTAAGAAGGGCGAACCACGTCGACCGAATTCCGCCCCTGAAGGGCCTAAGCATAATAAGTCCGGAGTATGCATTGGAGTTTCCGATGCTGAATGGTCGGATCTGACTACACAAGTAAGCGACGCGGAACAGTTTCTAATTTCCAACCGCGTGGCGATTGAGGCCCTTGCAGCAATGCCTGGAATTGAGGACTTTCTGCTGGATTTCCCGATTAACCTACGGGCAGACGGCATCAACATAGCAACTCAGACTGATATATTCTCACCATCATTGGTTCGCATCGCTGGGACATTCGGTCTTGGCCTAGCACTCACCATCTACAGCTAAAATAAAGATGGCTAACAATTCAGTGCTGCCGACCAGCATGAACTCCACAACATGAACCCCAAATCGCCCCAACTGCCTGGCGGCAGACTGAGACGTTGTGCGCCGAGCAAAGCAAGGCGCTTCTTATCAGGTGAATGACCTGATGTTTCAAAACCTAGCCAGTAGAAACTACCGAGTGTTGCAGACATGACAGCTAACCCATTAGAACTTCGCGGGAGGCACCGCGTTAACAACATGAACCCTGAG
>CAIQXC010000349.1 GCA_903875675.1 Akkermansiaceae bacterium | reverse complement strand
GGCGGGACGCCACCTCTCCTTGAGTGCGGCGTCTCGCCACCGCGTGGCGGCGGGCAGAATGCGCACACCGCAGGGGATGACCGGGCATTCAACCCGGAGCCTCCAATCGTAAAACATGTGCTAATTGAACAGGATTGGGCAGGATGCCCATTTTCCGATCAGAGCGCTAAATTGACCGTATTGGGCGGGGGCGACCCGGCCAAAGAGTTAATTTCGCTGCAATTCAGCAGCATTCAGGCCCCTCTCCGGCCCTAACGGGACCGCAGAATGGTCTCGTCGGCCCCAAAGGGACCACACCAAATTCACATCGTAGATGTTAGAGCGATATTTGCCTCCGAATATGCCAGTTTGTGCCTTCGGCAGCCCGCACGCCGCTACAAAACACCTCATGCACGTCGGCGGTCACAGACACGCCGCTACAAGATGCCTCAGGGATCAAGAATCTCCTAATTTGCCATGAATCCCAACTTCGGCACCAGAGCGGGTTTGGCGACTTTCTCTTTTTGTCTCACACGAAGCCACGAAGCCACGAAGCCATGAAGCCACGGGTAAATCTATTCTTCACAAGCGCATCGGCTTCTGGCAGGCTTTCTCGGTGATGATCAGGAGGCGCTTCATGACGATTGCCGAGCAGGTGGCGGAGCACTTGCTTGGAGAACTAACGCGGGGTCGCTGGAGCGGAGAACTGCCGGGGAGTCGCCAGCTTTCACAGGAACTGGAGGTCAATTTCAAAACCGTGGAGGCGGCACTGCGGCAACTGGAGGGCGAGGGAGTTCTGGCAGGTCGAGGGGCCGGACACCGGCGGCGAATCGTCATTGCCGAGGACAAGGCGACCCACCCGCTGCGTGTGGCATTACTGAAATACGATCCGCTTTCGTTAGCCGGGGGATATATGATCGAACTGCAGCATTTGCTGGCTGCGGCGGGTCACACCGCCTTTTTCGCCGAAAAATCCCTGACGGAACTCGGCATGAACGTCCCCAGGATCAGTCGCTTCTTGGCGGGACTGGATGTGGATGCCTGGGTGGTGACCGCCGGATCGCGCGAACTCCTGGAGTGGGTTGTGGCGCAGCCGATGCCTGCATTCGCCTTGTTCGGGCGCCGCGAGGGACTCCCGATAGCCGCCATCGGGCCGGACAAGCCACCCGTCGTCGCCGCGGCCACCCGCCATCTGCTAGGGCTCGGCCATCGCCGCATCGTGCTGCTCGCCCGTCGCGAGCGGCGACTGCCGGAACCGGGGAAGAGTGAGCGGGCCTTTCTTGATGAATTGGAATCTCATGGCGTTGCGTCCGGCCCTTACCATCTACCGGATTGGGAGGAAACCATCGACGGTTTTCATGGGTGCCTTGACACGTTGCTGCGGGTCACGCCGCCTACCGCCATGATCATTGACGAGGCTCCGTTCTTTTTCGCCGCGCTGCAGTTTCTCGCCCACCGGAGAATTCTGGTGCCCGAAGAGATGTCACTGATTTGCAGCGACAACGATCCGGCCTTCGCATGGTGCAAGCCGATGGTAACCCACATCCGCTGGGATACCCGGCCAGCAGTACGGCGTATCGTCCGCTGGGCCGCCAACATCAGCCGTGGCCAAGCCGATCTGCGCCAGACACTAACCAAAGCTGAATTTGTACCCGGCGGGACGATTGGGCCGGTGAAGGGACGTTGAGCGCAAGGCATCTCACGGGGCCACATGTAGCGCCATGTCTGTGACCGCCGATGTGAATGAGGTAAATTGCAAACTACAGCGCATCCTGTTTTGTGATACGGCCCTTGCTGGAGATTTTCCTTTCAAATGAATTTTCTCAGTTCCCGGTCGCCTGGAGGCGGGCGAAAAGTTTGCCGTCGGCAGAGGCCTCGCTCGCCGGAATCGTCGCAACGACGTGGATCAGGTCGCCATTTGCGGTGGTGACAAAGTTCACGTTGCCGACGTCGAACGTGCCGACGGTGCCGGGCACCTCCGCCTCATGACCACTCCACAGATCAGATATGCCAACATCCTTGCTGTACTGCACTTCGAGCAACACCGCACCGCGATTGCCTGCGCTCAAACAATCAAACGTCAGCAGCAGCTTGCCACTGTCGCTCGTCAGCTTGGGCAGCAGTCCGCTGGCGTTGAACGACGAAGGCAACGACGGAGCCCCTAACAACCATGCCAAGCCATTGCTGACTCCGTCATTTTGGGCGTAGCCATCGAAGGCCGCGCCGTTGGCCCAATTTTCATAAAATGTCTTCAACTGCTTGATGGCGATCTGATTGCCGCCATAAGCATAGTCGAGCACGTAGCCGACGGGCAGGTTGTTGACGGCCAAAAACGGGCCGCCGGAGGGGCTGAGTCCGCCGTAAGTGGCGATGATGTAGGCGGCTTGAGTCGGTGTTCCGACAATTGCCAGATTGAGGATGGCGCTGGCGATGCCGAGCGTGCCGCCCACCACCAATTTGCCGCTCTGGGGCGTCTGGGTGTCGTCCATGGCGATAGCGAGACTGCCGGTGTTGAGGCCAACGTCGCCGCTGACGGTAAGAACGTCGGTGGAAGCGCCAGGGGCGATGATGCCACCAGCGCTGACTGTGACCGAGCCGCCGATGATGCCGGAGCCACCCAGTGTGCCGCCGTTAACAGTGACCGCACTGCCCGCTGCGAGCGAACCATTGACTAACAGTGTGCCGTTACTCACCGTGGTGACCCCGGTGTAGGTGTTAGTGCCGGTGAGGGCCAGTGTGCCGCCGCCGACCTTGGCAAAGCCGTAGGCCAGGCCACCATCGCTAATCACCCCGCCGACAAAGCCGGTGCCGCCAGCGCTTCCAATCGAGGAGTTGGCCTTGAGGATGACCGGACCCTTTTGCTGGTCATTATTTTCCACGCGCAGTTGTCCCAGATTTTCGCCGTCATCCGTGCCGTAGAGTTCCACAGAGCAATTCAAACTATTGCCCAGCCATCCCAAGTACGCCGTCGTGCCACTTTCAACTCTGATCGTGCCTCCAGCCGCCGGGCTAACAAAGGGCGGGTTCATCGTCAGTCTTGCTCCAGAACCGCTGATGTCCAAAATGCCGGTGAACCCGCTCATCTCATAAGTCATTTCATTGTCGATATAATATCCCCCGCTGAGGATCGCGTTCAACGCGCCAGCTCCAGTCACTCCAACTGGAGGCGTGGTCGCATTTACCCCCAAGTTGGACAAATTGACGGTCGCCCCACCGCTGATAGCCAGGGTGCCATGGGAGGGTTGGGCGTTGAAGCCGGAGAAGTTGAGCGTGCCCTGAGCGACCGTGGTGCCGCCGCTGTAGGTGTTAGTGCCAAGCAAACTCAATGGAGTGGGGCTGTTCTGCAAGAGGGCCAATGTGCCGCCGCCATCGGCGATGTTTCCGCGTATCGTCAAAGTGCCGGTGGTGCCGATGTTAGAGACAATCAGCGGACCAGCCACATTCGCGGAGATATTGCTATTGATGTTAAAATCCCAGCGCGAGGCCGTCTGAGTGGTCTCGTTCTTGATGTTCAACGAACTGTTTAACAAAATCGGCACGGTGACGGCACTGTGCGCACCCTTGTTGATTTGACATAACTGGGCGGGGTCGCTGCCGTTATCGAACGTCAGCGTGGCACCTTCGCCACCGCTGATCGTGAATTGATTGTTGCCATTGACGTTGCCGATGTTCAAGACGCCCAACGAGCGCGAAGTGTCCATGGTGACGATGCGGGCTTGATCAAGCGTATTGGTGAACAAGGCCGTGTTGCCAGCTCCGTCGGCGATCGCGCTGTTGACCCAGTTAGCTCCGACGCTCCAATTGCCGGCGAGGGCGGCCCACGATCCGCTACCGTTTTGCACCGTCACGTCCACCGTGCCGCTCGTGGTGTTGAAATTCGGGTCACTCGGCGTGAACGTCACGCTCTGCGACTGAGTTCCGAGGTTTGGCGCTGTGCCTGGGTTTGTCCAGGCAAAGGTACCATCGGTCGATGTGGATCCGCCACTCAGAGTTGATGCGGCCAGCGTTTGGCCAATCTGAATCGCGCTCGCCGTCGGCCACGTCGTCACGGCCGAATCGACTTTGCTCACCGTGTTGCCGCCTGCACTGGTCGCCACACTCACGGAAGTGGCTCCGGGGCTGCTCAGAATCACAGCGGTCTGCGAGTCGTGACTGCCAGCCGGAGCCACGGCCGCCAAACGCACAAGCAACGTACCGCTGGCATTGCCACCGCTTTCCGATATGAAAGCGCTGCCCCCGTAGCTGGAACCGTCGCTGGATACTTCAAAGCCGGTCTGGGCCGTGGCTGTAATACTTGCCGTCAAGCCCGCCCCGGATACTGAAACTCCCAGTGCTGCGGAAGGCGTGCCATAGGACGTCGAAAGGCCGCCCGGCAGCGTCGCCAGAGCGGTGATGGAGCCACCGTTAATGGTGAAAGCACTTGGGCTGGACGATGCGGCATGGAAGTTGCTGTCCGCAGCAATCGACACCGTTGCGTTGTAGGTGCCAGGTGCCGTGGGCGGAGCCGAACTTGGACCATAGCCGCCACCCTGATAACTCCACGTCGCCAACCCTGTGTCGCCAGTCGGACTGGTCGTGTAGCTACTCGGCCCTTGCGGACTGCCACTGTAGTTATAACTGCCTACCGTCACCGTCACCGTCGGCGTCGCCCAGCTAACACTGCTGGAGACCGTTGCCTCCTCGGCGCTGGAGCCGCCGCCGCTGATGGTGATGCTTCCAGAATAACTCCCAACAACCGCAGTCGCCGCCAATCGAACATAGATGGACGTCAAGGCAAGAGTGCCACCCGAGTAGGGAACACTCAGACTGGTGGAGTATCCCGAGCCACTGCTCAACGAGACTTCATAACCCGCCGGCGGGCTCAATGTCAAATTGCCGGAAGCCCCGGATAGATTACCGCCGGAAACGCTGAAGCTGGTGTACGCGGAGGCGGTTCCATACGTTGTGCTAAGCGCACTCAGGGTGCCCGACGTGCTAAGGGTCGGGGAAGCGGATGCACTCAAATCCACGGTGATGGTCGTGGCGTTGTAATGAGGGGTTGCCGAGTATCCGCCGGAGTTATTGTCGAGAGAGATGCTGTGAAAAGCGGCGCTGCTCATGTCGCCGCTGGCCACGCTGTAAATCGTGGCTCCAGACACCGCGCCGCTTAAGCCAGCGCAGTCAATGTGCAGATCCAAATTGGCAACGCTATGGGCTGCGGCCGCACTGAAGGCAACGCTGTCCAAAGAAGTGCCTGATGCGCGAAGCTTCAAGCTGGCATAATTGGGACCGGTGAGATAAGTGGGCGACGCCCCGTTGGCGAAGGTCAGCGTGCTGACGCTGCCGGTGGTGGACGGCTGAATGGTGCCGCCGGCGTCAACCGTCAAAGTCCCGTTGATCGTGCCCGAGCCGCCCAAAGTAGCGGAGTTCTGCACCTCCACTGCGCTGCCGCTGGCCGTAGAACCGGTGACCAAAAGCGTCCCACCGGAAACCGTTGTGCTTCCGGTGTAGCTGTTGGTGCCAGTCAACTGCCAGGCTCCACCGCCGCTCTTAATGACCGAGACAGTTCCACCGGTCGCCCCGTCTGCGAGGGGGCCACCTATGGCGTTGGGACCGGTGTTTGATCCGCTCAACGTCAGGGTTACCGGAGTGCTTGCAATACCCGTCACACCGGTGGCATTGAATACCTGTGTGCCAGATGAGTTGTTCGCCCAAGTTTGCGAGGCCCCGAGCACAAAGCTGAAGTTGCCACTGGTGGAGCCAACGGTTCCAATTGCGCCGGATATATCGTTGACGGTAATGCCGCCGCTGCCGACCGTCAGCGTTTTCGTGGTGGTGTTTTGTTGCAAGACCGCGCCTTTGGAGTTGTTAAAGATGACGCCCAAAACAGTCTCGTTATTACCAAACTTGCAGGTCGTGCCAGTGCTCAAAACATTGTTGGCATTGAACGCAATGTAATCGGTGTAATTGTTGCCTGGCGGTGCCGCTTGGGTTCCAGTACCAGCCTGGGTGTTCTTCGACCAATTGCTTGCCGTACCCCATGTGCTGCTAGCGCCGCGCCACCAGTAGGTGTCGCCGGCCATGGTGGAGCCGGCACCGGCAAGGAGGACAAGAAGGCCCGCCAGCCAGGCGACGGGGCGGGTCTTATTCGCCAGCAGAGCGGCCGCAGCGACGGCGGACCGTGTTGTGGCGCCCGGGATTCGGTTGTGCATGAGTTTCAAGGCACAATGTTCTGATGGATTGTTGCTATTCTGCGGAGACGCGACTCCAAGTCTATGACTCGTCATTGGTTTTCTCATGGTCCTGTCAGGTTATACTTTCTTGGGTTGCTCGGATGACTGCTGATAGCGGCACATAGACCGCAGCGCTCCAGCCAAACGGCCGGAACATCGCAAATGGGTTTACAAGGGGTTTTCCTCGGGGAGGCGGCAAAATAGTCACTCATCCCGAGCCTGCAAGAAATTTTCTTCAGAGCCACCTCACCATTTTGTGGGTCGGTTGGCCTGCCACCCCACAGCGGCTCAAGACGGCAATGGGACAGGACTCGAAAGAGCCAGAACTCACTATTCGTTTCGCACCAGGCCCGCACATGCCAGCGCCCCCCGTTGTGGTCGAGCGCCTGCGGAATCAACCACCGCCATTCTTCCTAGCCGCTGTTGACACTTGCATACCTCACTTTGATCCGCAGGCCGTTGAAAATCGCCAAAAACACCCTGAGCTCGACATCGGCGACGGCTTCATCAGCCGCATGGATGCCAAGGGTGAAAATCTCGAACTCAAATTCATCGGCAGTCTCAACGCCCCCAAGGGCATGGTCGTGGTCAAGAACACCCTGTACGTCTGCGATATTGATGAACTGGGTTAGCGGCAAACCCGAAGGCAAGCTCTTCTGGTCTGGAGAGACCCCCGAAAGCGTGGTTTCCCTCGACGTCCCCAGCGGGCCGGTTGGCGGACCCGCAGATTTCTACTTCGACTCGAAAACCTCGGTTCTCACCTTGCCCTGCATGCTCGACGGTCGCGTGTTGCTGCTGAAACTAGATCAGTAGTCGTCCATCAAGTTGGACCGGCGGGATCGTTCAGGAAAATCGGTGGGGGCGTCAGAATCATGCAAAATTTCCTCACCAGCGAATCCAGCGTACTCACCAGCGGATGGCGGCGGCGGCCCACGTCAGGCCGGCACCGAAGACGACGAGTACGATGTTGTCGCCGCGCTTGAAAGCGCCGCTGCGATTGGCCTCATCGAGGGCGATGGCGATGGCAGCTGCAGAGGTGTTGCCGTACTTATCGAGGTTGACGAAGACTCGATCGTTAGGCACGGCCAGACGATCGGCGATGGCGTCGATGATGCGCAAGTTCGCTTGGTGTGGGATGACGCAGGCGATGGACTCGGCGGTGAGACCGGCGCGCTCGATGACTTTTTCCGCAGCTTCCTTCATGCGATTGACGGCGTGCTTGAAGACTTCCTTGCCGAGCATCGTGAGGGTGAAAAGGTGGTCATTGACGTTGGCGGCGGTGATCGGACAGGCGGTGCCGCCGCCGGGAATCCTGAGCAAATGCGTGAGATTGCCGTCGGTGCCCATTTCGGTGGCCAGAATCGCCCCTTCCTCCGGGGCGGCAAGGCGCAGCACCGCAGCACCGGCACCGTCGCCAAACAATACGCAAGTGGTTCGGTCGTCCCAGTTGGTTACCGAGGAAAGCTTCTCGGCACCGATGATGATGGCATTCTTAAAGGCCCCTGAGGCAATCAAGCGCTTGGCGATTTTCATCGCATACAGGAAGCCGGAGCAAGCTGCGGAAATATCAAATGCCACAGCCCGGTTGGCTCCTAGATTTTGTTGAATATAACAGGCCGTCGCTGGCGTCGGCGTGTCCGGGGTGATGGTGGCCACGATGATGAGCTCCAACTCCTCGGCGCTCAGGCCGGCGTCTTCGAGAGCCCGCCGGGCCGCGTGGGTGGCCATTTGGGAAGTGGTTTCATCGGCGGCGGCGATGCGTCGTTCGCGGATGCCAGTGCGGCTCAGAATCCACTCTTCACTCGTATCTACAAGCTGAGACAACTCGGCGTTGGTAAGAATCCTCTCGGGAACGTAGCTGCCAGTGCCTGCGATGCACACGCTAAGGGAGTTGATCAATTCACTCATGCGGCCGCAGAGTGAAACGCCGTTGCCGCTGCCACAAGCGCGAAGTTGCTTAACAGCCGTTAAATTTCAAATTTTGCTAACCGGTGTCGGATGAATGGCGGCGAGGGCCTCTTCGATGCGAGGGTTGACACGATGGGCGGCGGTTTCGATACCGACGCGGATGGCGTTGCGAACGGCCAAGGCAGAGGACGATCCGTGGGCGATAATGACTACGCCGTTGACGCCGAGTAAGGGACTGCCGCCGTAGGTTTCGTAGTTGCCTTTTTCCTTGAGGGCGGTGAACGCGCCCTTGGCGATCAAAGCCCCAAGCATCCGCAGCGGGCTGGCGGTGATCTCCGCCTTGAGCCATTTGGATACGGCCTTGGCGGTGGATTCCACAGTCTTGAGCATCACGTTGCCGGTAAAGCCATCACACAGGACCACATCAAGTTCTGTCTCAAACAAGTCGTGGCCCTCGACGTTGCCGATGAAATGGATCCCTGGGGTGAGCTTGAGGAGCTTGAAGGCTTCCTTGGTGAAAGCCGTGCCTTTTTCGTCTTCCTCGCCATTGGACATGAGTCCGACCCGCGGGTTTTTGACCCCCAGCACGTGGTGGGCAAAGGCGGTGCCCATCACCGCGTAGGCGACGAGGTGTTCCGGCTTGGCCTCGGGGTTGGCTCCGGCATCGAGGATGCTGCACAAGCCGTACTCATTGGGGATGGCCGTGGCGATACCCGCGCGGTCCACTCCCTTGAGAGTGCGCAGTTTCAAGGTGGCGGAAGCCACCACAGCACCGGTGTTGCCAGCAGACACGAAAGCGTCGGCGTGTCCGGCCTTGACCAGATCCATGGCGACGTTGATCGAAGAGAGTTTTTTACGGCGGACGGTTTTGGCACCGGGTTCGGCCATGCCGATGACCTCCGGGGCATGCACAAGACTCACCCGCGGATCACGCAACTCGAGCCCCTGGCGGGCACACTCGTCCCTCAGCGCTGACTCATCACCGACTAAGAATAGATGCTTGAGTTTTGGATAGAGGCGCAGTGCCTCCATGGCCCCGCCGATATTGATCGAAGGGGCGAAATCCCCGCCCATGGCGTCCAAGGCTAATTTCATAGGCATGTGCGTTTGCTGCAGCGGGTTTCAAAACACACCAACACACCACGCCGGAATATCCCGGCGCAACACCTGTGGCTTGTTACCAGCGGGCGCTTCAACTCGCCTCGACGTCCAGCACTTGGCGGCCACGATAATAGCCACAAGTTGGGCAGGCGATGTGCGATGGCACACGACTTCCACACTCAGGGCAGCTCTTGAAAATGGGGGCACGCCAACGGGTTGCGCCTCGGCGCATTTTCTGACGGCTTTTGGATTGGCGGCGCTTTGGAACGGCCATAATATTTTAATTGGTTTAGGGTTGGTCCTTGAGGTCCTTGAGGTTGTCGAGTGCCGACCATCGGTCGTCGCACTCGGCGCGGAGCGGCGTCTCTTGCCCGCTTTCTTCAATTTTGTCCACTGCTAAATATCGGGAATCGATTTCGCACCCCTGGGCAAGGTCCCCATTCTCGCATTTTGGATCGAGGGGAAAGTGCAGCAATACCTCTTCCCGTAAGGCTTCCGTGACGTCCAGATCCCCTTCGCTAACAATTTCTAAGGAAATGGCGGTATTCTCGACCCGGATCGTCTGGAGGAAGGGATGGACGGTACGCACGCAGGTAAATTCGAAGCACGCGCTCAGGCCACCCGTCAGCAGCAACTCGGATCCATAGCGCTGAGCCCACAAATCATACTCAAGGGGGGCGACCGCCTGAGCGTCCCCTGCCGGCAGGTCGAACACCTCCGGCAGCAACTCGCCCACAAAGCCCTTCCCGTCCTCGGGCAGGCTCGCCAGGTCGATCATCAAGCGCTTCTTCATGGGCCGAACGTAATCCGCCCTCCCCCCACCCGGCAAGCGACAATTTGGGCCGTGAAAATTTCCGGTTTTTTCACAGATTTACCGCTCGCCAAACGCGGACGGGTCGATAGGTTGTTGCCCGCCATGCCCATCGACGTCTCCTTGCTAAGCCGCATTTGTGAAGCCCCCGGTGCGCCGGGATCCGAGAAACAAATCCGAGCCCTTGTTTTGGCCGAGCTGAAGGGGCTCGCCGATGAGGTACGGATTGACAACCTTGGCAGTGTTGTTGCCCTGAAAAAAGGCCGTTCGTCGGCCAAGAAGACGATGGCGGCGGCGCACATGGACGAAATTGGCTTCATCGTCACTCACGTGGACGACAAGGGATTTGTGCGTTTCAATCCGGTTGGTGGTTTTGACCCCAAGACGCTTACGGCGCAGCGTGTGATTTTGCATGGGCGCAAGGATATTTTTGGGGTGATGGGATCCAAGCCGGTGCACATCATGACGGCTGAGGAGAAGAACAAGGTGCCGCAGATCAAGGATTACTTTATTGACGTGGGCATGACCAAGGCGGAAGTGGACAAGATTGTGGAGGTTGGGGATTTTGTCACGCGCCACTCGCCGCTGATGGAGTTGGGCGAGTGCGTCAACGTCAAGTCTCTGGACAACCGCGCGTCGGTGTTTGTTTTGCTCGAAACCCTGCGCGAACTCAAACGCTCAAAACGCAAACCCGCTTACGACTTCTATGCCGTCTTCACCGTCCAGGAGGAAGTCGGCCTGCGCGGCGCTCAAGCGTCCGCCTTGCAAATCCAACCGGATTTCTCGTTCGGCCTGGACACCACCATCGCCTACGACGTGCCCGGTTCCACCCCCCAGGAACGCTGCACCGGGCTCGGCGACGGCGCTGCTATCAAGCTGATGGATTCTTCGGTGATCTGCGACTACCGCATGATCGAATTCATGAAAGGGGCTGCCAAACGCCACAA
Organism: Akkermansiaceae bacterium; assembly: GCA_903875675.1. Taxonomy (GTDB): domain Bacteria; phylum Verrucomicrobiota; class Verrucomicrobiia; order Verrucomicrobiales; family Akkermansiaceae; genus Luteolibacter. The sequence continues at coordinate 1,681 of CAIQXC010000349.1, read as the reverse complement.
AATCAAGTGGCAGCCGGAAATCCTCGCTGCTGGTGGCACCGATACCGCCAGCCTCCAGCGCATGGTCAGCGGCGGCTCAATCGCCGGCGCGGTGTCCATTCCAACCCGCCACATCCATCAGAGCATCGAGTCCTGCCACAAAGAGGACCTCGCCGCCTGCGTCTGCGAACTCGACGAGCACGACTGGAAATTCTAATCCGGCTTATTCCTCGACCGGGAGGAGAATTTCAAGTTCAGGTTTGCCCTTGGCGATCAACCGGATGCGTTGGAGCATTTGTTTTTTTGTCCACTGGCCACCCGGCTTCAGGTTGTCGAGTTGAGCGGCACGGCGGAGGGCTTCGCTCCACAGATCGACGCAGCGTTGGGCGTCGAACGGGGCCCAGAACTGGGCTTGGCGCAAGGGGCCCTCGACCCAGGTTGGGTCGAGCGAGCGGTCCAGGGCGAAGCAGTGGTCGGCGAGGGCGTATTTATCGTCAAAATGCATCGCCAAAAACCCTTGGTAGCGCCACAAATCGCGGTCCAGCGGGGCCACCGGCGTCACTTTCGCCAAAATGCCTAGGGCTTTTTCAATGCGGTCCTCGGCAGGCGCGGGTTGATAGGGGCGACCAGCCGCCAGCGCGGCTTTCTGCAGCACCTGGTCCTCCTGATAGAGGCGCTGCGCCGCTAGCAAGGCGCTGGAGGCAGCGGTTTGGGCAGGTGGGGGTGCGCCGCCCCATTGGGCCAGTGCGAGCCAGGCGGCCGCGACGAGCAGGCAGATGGGAACCAGTCGAAAGGGCCATGGGCGCGGAGCGAGGGTCAGCGCGGCGGGCATGGGGGACTGGAGAGCGAGGACGTAGAGGAACGCGGCGCTCCAAGCCAAAGAGATGTGGTGGCCGGGCACATCACAAAGCCCGTGGAGTGGGACGAGCATGGCGGCCACCAGGCAAGCGCTGCGCAAGGCGCGATCCCTGCCGCTTAGAATGGCAGCACGGGCTTTCCAAAAGGCGGCAATCACCAAGGCCGCCAAGGCCAGTGTGGCAGGCAGCCCGGCCTCCGCAGCCATCCACTGCCAGTCGCTTTCAGGGTGGTAACTGTCGGAATCATTGGCGACGGCCGAGAGCTTGCGATATTGAGGAAATACGTAATAAAACTGACCCGCCCCGATGCCAGTCCACTTGAAATCGCGGATCAAGTTGAGGGTGTCCAGCGCAATGGGCAGGCGCAGATCGAGGTCATGCAAGGCATCCAACGTGGATTTCCTCTGATTCGCGGGCAGCGCGTCAGCCTGATGGATGGCGGTGCCAGCCTGGTCAATCGTGTCATCAATGCGCTTTTTCACACCGCTTTCGGCGATTAAAAACAGTCCGGCGGCGGCCAGTGCCAGCAATCCCATCGCCCAAAGCCCGTGTTTGCCGAGGTAGCGCGCACCAAGCATCGGCAACCAAATGAGGCCGCCGATGCCCACCAGCACCACGCCCCCACGGCTCATCGACCAAGCAGCGACGGCCCACAGGCACACGCAGGTGGCCACCAGCGCTAGGGCCATGGCGAGAAACCGCTTGTCACGCAGTGCCTGAAGCACGTTGCCCAAGCCGCAGACGGCCCCCATGGCGAGGTAAGTGGCGGTGTGGTTGCGATTTGTGAAGAACCCGTAGTGGATCTCGCCGCCGGGGTTGTCGGCTTGGGGTGCGGCTTGCAGGAG
>CAIQXC010000348.1 GCA_903875675.1 Akkermansiaceae bacterium | reverse complement strand
GTGAAAGCCCTGACTGATGTTGATAAGGCCATCCTTGTTACCGCAGGTGAGGATGAGCAGCTTGAGTTGCTTTGTTGCAGCAGTTGGATCCGGCACCAGTTCGGCCGGCGCTTTGGCGTTTGGTGCTGCGGAAAATGCTCCGATCCACGCAAATGTGTCGAGGTGAGTGAGACCAAAGTTCAACGTCTGGCCACCACCCATGGAAAGCCCGGCCAGTGCCCGGCTTTCGCGGTCGGCACGCACACCGAAGCGCAATTCAATGGCCGGAATGACATCATCTAGCAAATCACGCTCAAATTTGGCAAACGCTGGGGCCGCCGCCATGCCAGCATTGGCACGATCATCCTTCTGAGCGCGGCCATTGGGCATCACAACAATCATCGGCAACGCCTTGTTGTCGGCGATGAGGTTGTCCATCAGGGTGCTAACATTGACAAAACGCTGCCATTCGGTTTCGTCGCCGCCGATCCCATGTAACAGATAGAGCACGGGATATTTGTGGTCTTTTGAGTAGCCGGGCGGCGTGTACACCTGCATCCGGCGTTTCGTGCCGACCGTCTTGGAATCGTAGTTCACCATCTCAAGCTTGCCATGGGGAATGCCGTCGCGTACCACGTTGAAACCGGCTGGTGGTGCGCTAAAGGCGGGTTTGGCGTCTGCTGGGCCGGGAGACTGACCTCCCGTGCCGCCGGGTTCACGGGAATTTCCCGGATCAGACCGGGATTCGCCGGCGCCGAAGGCAAACAGCGCACTCGCGCCGATCATCAAAGTCATGCATGTGGTTTTCATAGTTGCAGTTTGTTTGGGATATGTCTGAAAGATGCGCTGAGGTTCACTTTACCCCCACCATCGGTCCGATATAAGACGTGGCAATGACCACGTCGTCATACCATTTTTTGTTCTCGCGGACGACGTTATCATGGATGTGCAGGTCCAGCGACGCCCGCATGATTTTAAGCGTATTGGAGTAGTAGCGCAGGAACACGACGTCGTAGCCCTTGAGTTCCTTGTCCACGGCATTGCTGAGTTCCGCCTGCTGTTTGGGCACGGTGAATTGCAGAGCGCGCTTGCCGGCATGCACGTTCGTCGGATCGCTCGTGTAGGTGGTGAGCTGTTGCTGATAGTAGTTGCTCCATTTTTCGCTCACCACACCGGTTTCAAAATCGTCATGAAAAATCACGTCAGGATCCTTTTCAATCCCGAGGTCGCCGGGGTGCCTTGCGGCGATGCCGTGATCGCCCGCTGGCAGTGGCAGCAGGGTCTGCCGAGTTGTGGTCTCCACACCCAAGGCGCAGGTCGGCCACGCCAGCAGCAACGTCAGGGACTGAAATATCCAGAGACGTCCAGGCCCGAAAGATCTGTGGCTCGTCAGCATCCGGCAGAAGGTGAGAGAGTCTGACGTCATGGTTTCTAAAACTTGGAGCCCTTCCGAGAGTAGAGGATATGTCGCTGGTGGTTAGCTTCGTCGTTGCAAATCCATTCATTGCAGCACTCAGTCTTCGTCAGATTCTGGGTCTTGGCGCAAAGGCCGAAGCGCCGGGGCGGCTGCCGGGTTGTAGCTGGGTTGGAAGCGGGCTTTTTCATCGCACCAAGAAGCCTACCATGCGCCCTTCTGCCGTCAACCAGAGCCTTGGAAATGCTCAAGGTTCGCCTGCCAGTTCCTGCCGCAGGTCAGCCAACCGATATTCCAGATCCCAGTCGGCGGCATCAACAACCGGGTACGCCAACGCCTGTTCGAGGAGGGCAATCGCGCGGGGTATATCCGCATCCTCTTGCTTTGCCCGCCCCAATTCGTCAGCCAATTCGATATAGCCGCAGGATTGCTCGGGATGCTCATCGATGATGGCTTGAAACATTGCCTGACCTTCCTCACAACGCCCAGCCCGGCATAGCAGCCGACCGAGGTCGCAGCGGAGGTTAAGGACAGCATCCAAACTCTCATCGACGAACTGATGCAGCACCTCACCGATCAAGCGAATGCCGATCTCCGTGTACTTCTCGTTGTCGATCGACTCATTGCCAATTACCATGATAAAATCCTGAATCCAATTCCCGAAAAACTGTGAGATCTGGAATACGGAGTCGGCGGCACTGTAGGTGGTCATCCATGGTTCAATCTTGAGGCGGACATGTTCCCACAGCCGCAGCCAGACGTCCGCCACCTCACCTTCTTTGTTGGCTTCGAGCAGTTGGTAGCCTTCAATCGCCCATCCGTCTATCATTTCCGCAGATGGATGCTCCGGGCGATAGCGCTTCCATAATTCACAGGCCGCCAGACGCATAAAATCTTCATCCCCTTCCTCCGGTGGCGTGGTTAGCGATCCGACCCAATCGCCGAAAATGCTCATCGCCGATGTGCGGCCGCCAGCCAATTCAACAAAGGTGGTTTCGCATCCGTCAATTCCAAGATCTTCCAGTCTGGTGACAATCTCAGCTGTCTCTAAACAGGCGACTTTGTCGTCTTTCCATTTGTTCTTGAGCGCTTCGACCGCATCCCTCGACCATTGCGACAAATGATCAGGCGACGCCTTGCTTGCTTTAGCTGCGGCATCGGCCTCCAAGCAGCACTTCTTGTATTTCTTGCCGCTGCCGCATGGACAAGGGTCGTTTCGGCCAATGACAGCCATGGAATGATTTTCTGGGGTCTTGGCCACGCCCCATACCACACCAACCACGGGGCAATGTCAATTCCGCCCGACGGATTCCAGCGCCCATTCAGCAGATCCTACCGCAGTATTCATCCCAGGCCCGCTGCCAGTCCCAAAATCCATCCTCGTCCCTGTGCGGAACGATGCCTTCGCTTTGGCACCATTCCAGCATGTCCGAATCGGAACCAAAATGCATGTCGGTTTCCGGGAGTTCACCGGTTACCGGAGGATCTGAATT
>CAIQXC010000347.1 GCA_903875675.1 Akkermansiaceae bacterium | reverse complement strand
CGGCCAGGATGCCCTGCGGTCCGCCGGAACCGGGATACGGCTCGAACAGCGAATTGGCCACGGCACGCTGGCTCATCCCCCGCGGATCGGCCGCATTCTTGCGAGCCGCCAGCGCCAGCAGATCGCTTACCGCAGCCTTGCGGGCCTCCGGGCCGAGACGCGCAATGGCATTGCATGCCAGGCTTTCCATCCACGGATCCGGATCCTTGAGCAACGAACGCAACTGCGGCGCGGCCGTGTCGGCCTGCTGCCCCAAACAGCCCAACGCCTCGCAGGCACCGTAGCGGCCATAGCGGTCGGAACCGCCTAACAGTTTCAACAATGGCGGCACGAAATCGCCCTCGCGCTGGCCCAACGTCTGGGCGGAACGCTTGCGCACGGTCGGCGACCAACTCGACAGGCCGGCCAGCAACTGCCCGGTCGTGCGCCCATCATAGGTAAAACCGTTTCTGCCGGTCGCGGAGAAGTAATCCCTTCCGGCGGCAATGACATCCTCCACTTCCTTGGGATTCAGAGCGGGCACCGAGCACGGCTGCCTGCCTGTTAGATAGAGGCTCTTGAGCGGCAGGGCATAAGTCAGGAGATAGGCGCCCGTGCAATCCCACTCGGTGTACTTGTTATGTTCCTCCTCACCCACCGGCGACCCCTGATACCCAAAGCCGCCTTTCCAGTTGCGGGCCAGATCGTAGTACCAGCTCTGCTCCTTGAGGTAAGCGCCCGTGGCCAGCGGACCGCAGCGGGATACGCCGGGCAGTGCCCACTGGATATTGAAAAAGTTCCCCGTGTGTCCGCGTTCCCGCTCGGCATAGCCTGCCGTGCCCATCCGGGCGAAAAACGCCGCCGCCTCACGGTCGCCTAACAGATCAAAGAGCACCGCCGCGACCGAGCATTTGCCATTGTCCTCATGCCCGGGCCATGGCTGGTGATCGCCATAGGGAATGGCACCCTTGTTGACATGGTAGCGCAGGAACTTTGCCGACTTGTCGATTGCCAGGTCCACCGCGGGATCCTTCACGCCCGCCTGACGGGCCAGCACCAGCCCGATGGTTTGCACGAGGCCGGGCAGGTTCATGCAACCATAGCCATTCAGGTTGCCGCCCGGCGTGGCATGGAACTCGTGACCCCAGGTGCCGACGGCACTCTGGCCCATGGTGGCTTCCTTCGCGGTGCGCTGGAGTTCCGGCAGGATCGACTTGTCGCCGGTGGCCAGGACATACTCGGCCAGGAACAGGTTCCCGTAACCGTAATACCACGTCCATGTGCCCGGGCGCAGCGATGCCGCTACTTTTTTGGCATAGTCGGCGAGCATCGGGTGATACTCCTTGTTGCCGCTGGCTAACAATGCCAGCGCGTTGAGGTGGATGGGGATGTCGGCATGTCCCAACCCATTCTTCGCGATGAGCCGGCAGCCTTGCTCAAAGATCGCCTTCGACTTCGGGCAACCGTATGGCGCGGTGTCGTTGTATGCGCCCAGCACCGACAGCTTCAGTTCCATGTTCGTGTGCTGCCCATCCCGCCAGCGGGTCAGCCGCAGCATGCCGGATTTTTCCTCGGCGGCCGTGATGGCCCGGGCGAGGCTGATCCGGGCGTCGTCCGCGAACGGCTTGTCGTTCACGCCCAGGATCACATCGTTGGCGCGCAGGATTCCGTCCGCCGGCGATCCAGCGTCAACCCCGGTAATCAGGATCTGCCGAGCGTCGGCGGTCTGGCCGTTCAAACCATAGACCCAGCCGCGCGCCCCGGTCGGCCCCAGCGTCCAGTCGTGGCTGGCGTCCTGCTTGCCGCCTTGGGTGAAGTCGGGAATGGGCGGCTTTCCTTCGGCGCGGGCGCCGCCAGCCGTACCCATGCAACCCAGCGTTAGAGCGCTGAACATGATGACGGCATTGACTAGCAGGTTAACAGCCGGCAACAGACCGGCTGTAAGAGAAAACACGCGCACTGACATTATTGTTTCTTGTACTTTCATTGTTTCAACTTCCTTTTGTGAATCATGGCGATGTGCCATCAAACTGAACGATCCATTTCACATTGCGGCTTTGGGGACACTGAAATGTCACAAGCAACAAGCCGGATGATTCCCGGGACGACACGGTCACACCAGCGTCTTTGTCACCAGGAGAAACGGCAACGGCAACGGGTTTCCATGTCTTGCCGCCATCCGTGAGCCCGGCGATGCGAAGTTGATACGGATCGTTGCCGACAATCTTGCTGGTCGCGGACAACCTTCCCTTGAGCCATGCCTCATCGGTTATGTCAACCATGCCTTGCGTGACATGGCGCGAGCTGCTCAGCACGACCGGGTGTCCCTCGTCGACGCGCACGGCAATGACGCTGCAGGAACGTGGCGCGACCTTCAGCTTGAATGAGCCCGTAAAATCCGCAATCGGTTCCTTGGCCCAGAAATCAAAAGCATGATAGGTCTTGCCGGGAATAAGGCCGAGCCGTTGTTCACAACTCTCGTTCACGTTCATTTCCGAATCGTGGAAGTTGAACACGCCGATCACATCGCGGCGCATGCTCTGTCTTGTGTCGGTGACGACCCATGTCGTCATGAACCGGTTGTCGAAGTAATCCACCGGCCGGGCCGTGGCGCCATGCGCTGGCATAATGCGCTTGATGATCTCCAGGCGTTCGGCAGTCAGATCGGGGAGCCAATCGCTGTTCAAACAGAACGAGCCGGTGATCGCCACCCACGAGGAAAGGAACCTGGCATGGTTCAATGTGGTGTTCGCGCGGATGTAGTAGGGATCTGGATCGTTCCACCACACGCGACCATTGAGGAAGTAGAGGGGCGAGCCGTGGTCGATGGGGGTTAAGACGCCTCTCCACTCCCAGCCGTTGTCGGGGCCGATGCGCATGGAATCCACCAAGCCGATCGAGCCGCCGAAGCTGCGCATGTTCTGGCTCACGTTGCAACCGGAAAAGAACACGTCCGGACCTGCCGCCTCCCGCAGCAGTTTCAGCCCGTCGCGGTAGGCCTCGATGTTGGTCTTGGTCGGGTCATGAAACGGCGCGTTGTTGCCGATGTGATCGTCCTTGTAGTGGTCGTTGACGTACATCTGCTCAGTCGCGGTGCCGGTCCAAAGGCCGTCCATCTTGAAGTACTTGTAGCCCCACGAGCGGATGGTCTTCACGAGTTGTGTGAGATGCGCCTTCACCTCCGGATGGGTCAGGTCGAGGCAGGTGCCGCCCCATTCCGTGTCGAAGGGTTTGCCGTTGTCGCGCTTCACGAACCACTGCTGCCGGTCCTTGTATTCCGGATCCTGATGGTTGCGGGCGAAGGGCAGGAACCAAATGCCGGCGGTGAGGCCCAGGCTGTCAACTTTCTCGGCCACGGGCTTCATCCCGTGCGGATATGGGCCGTTGGGTTTCACGCGGTCGAAACCGCGAGACGGACCGTTGAAACTGCCGCCGTCCTGCCATCCATCGTCGATCTGGACGACCGAGAATCCGAACGGCTTGAGTTCTTTGGCGACAAATCCCGCCAACTCGACGAAGGACTTCTCGTCGCCAGCGCCGGAGTGCTTGTCGTCGTACCATGTGCAGTAGCCTGCAACTTGTGGGCGGAGCTTGATCTTGTAGATCCTGGCGATGGCATCGGCATACAACTCCAGGCCGACGCGCGCATCATCAAAACAACCGATGGCCAAGGTTTCCAGTTGCGCCGCCTTCCCTGCCGGAATGCGCAGGTGGCCGTAATCAATTTGCGCCTTGAACTCGACCTTGCCATCCTTCACCGATGAAAACATCACGCCGCTTCCGCGATCCTCTGTCACCCAGCCGGCCACCACACCGCGCCGCGTTGCCGGATCGGCGCAGGTGAGAAAGAGATAACTGCCGGGATTTTCGCCCGGCGGGCGCAGCCCAGCGGTGCCCTGGGTTGTTAGTTCCGCGGCCGGTTTGCCGAGATCGAGGGTGAACGTTGCCAGCACCGATTTTGTCACCTCGATATAGCCGGGCTCCTTGGGATCGCGTTGCGCCGGGCCGCGGTTCATTTGCTGTTTGGTGATGAAAACAAACGGCTGGTCTTCCCGCAATTCCAGCGACACCGTACTGCCGTCGGTCTGAGTCACAACAATCTTCCGCCCCGCCACCACGGCTTTCATCGCCTCGCCTTCGAGCCTGCCGTTCGTCAGAAAAACCTTCCTTGTTGTTTTCTCGGCGACGGTGAATCCTCCTGAAGCATCGTCAAACATGACCGAGAGAGCCTTGTTTTCGATGGTCTGCGTGGCAGCATGCAACGAGGCCGGCGGCAGGGCAGTCAGGCATGCGATCATCATCCATTTCATGTTCCGTCTTATGTTTCTCATAGGGTTACCTTCTAGCAGATTTGCATGTTTATGGTTTGGCTTGGGACGCGCCGTAACCTTTCCGGCTGGCGAGGCTGTCCAGCGAGCCTTTGAACACGGCTGTGGATGCGGCGACTGACCCAGAAACCAGAGAGGTAGTTGCATGTCCCTTCCCACACAGGATTTGAACTACCGGGTGAGGCCGAGTTCTTTCTTCTTGAGACCTTCGAGAGTGATGTCCATCTGCCCGACAGGGTGATACGTCATGGTCTGTGCGTCCTGTTCGTAGCGCACGTTGCAATAGACGGCCAACGTGTTGGCACCTTTCTTCAGATGACTGATCGCCTCCTTGCCGAGCATGATCTGGACATACTTCGGGAAATGTTCGAGCCAGGGGAATGAATGGATCTTGTGACCGTTCAGGTAGATGTGATACCCTTGGTCTGCCAGGATGTTGAGACGATAGCAGTCATCGTCCAGATTCGTCACGTTGAAGGTTGTGCGCATCAGGAGAAACTCGCCGTCCCCCCAGTCGGAGTTGTTCTTGAAGCTGTGGTCGGGATAGGCTGTCCACATGAGCCCGTGGCTATGCGCCTTGAACTCGCCCACGCCGATCGGGGTGTGACCGCCCTTCCATTTGCTGTCGTCAAACCCGGGGCTGAACCATTTGTCCATCCCGGGGGGCAACGTGATATCACGAAAACGGCTGCTTTCCCGCGGATGCAGCTTTTCCTTTTCGGTCAGCGGATCGATTGGGAAATAGCGCCAGATGCGTTCTGCTGGCGCGGGACTGCCGATGGCCTGCCAGCCGGCAATCTGCTTCTTGAGCTTGGTCAGATCGATGATCATATCTAACAACTTGCAGTCGACCAAGTCTTTGGCCGCCTCGTGGCGCCGGATCAATTCCGGGCGGAAGACATCGAAGAGGATGCCGGAGAGTTTCTTCTTCTGCTCGGAGGGGAGAGTTTCAAGTGCCGGATACAAGCCGACGAAGAGGTCGCTGATTTCCCCGTCCTGATCCTTCACGATCTTCATGAGACTCGGTGTGTCCATCACCCCCAATTGCCCGCCAGCGGCGAGCAACTCCGCAAGAGCCGCTGCGGACTCGGGCGATTGCCTGATCAATGCCAGGGCCGATTCAACCATGTTGGTCGCCCCCTCGCGGGAACGCGCGAGTTGGCCCACATCCGGCAGGACCTTGCTTTCCTTGGCGGATTTTGCAAAGCCGGCAATGATCAGCTTGCCCACCGGGCTGTCGTTCTTCCACATTTCCGCCGCCTTCCTGAGTTGTTGGATCATCTGGTAATGTGGGTTGTAGTTATACTCTTTGGCCAGGATCTCAGTCAGGGTCGGCAGGTATTTCGTGAAGAGTTTCTCATCCTCCTGCAAGCCCATCAATGCCATGAACGCGGACTCACGCAACCACCAGTCCTCGTGGGTTGCCCACGGAAGGATGTTGGGGATGTTCTTCGTGATCAACTCGACCGGGGCATGGCGCAGCGCCTGTAGCGCGCCATCCACGACATACCACGCCTCCTTGGGATCACGCATGATCCGGGTGATCGCCTCGTTCATGGCAGGCGTGTACTCCCCGGCCTTCAGGGCTTGCCTGCCCACTGCCGGCTCAAGGAACCACGAGTGGTAGTCGTTGATGCCATCCAGTGCCGCGCGGCGAAGGCGCGGATCCGGATCGCGCAGCAGTTCTTCCAACTCGCCGAATCGTTTGTTCATGCACAGGGCTTTGGCCGCGGCCGTGCGAACCTCATAGCGTGCATGACGCACGTTCTTGAGCATCATGTCGAGTGGCAATTCTTTCACATTCTGTGGTCCATACTGCAATCCGACGGG
>CAIQXC010000346.1 GCA_903875675.1 Akkermansiaceae bacterium | reverse complement strand
TAATACATCCCGCCAGCCCCGGAACCGCTCTGAAAGCTGTCGTTCCAACAGCCACCACCGCCGCCAACCACCAGCACTTCCAAATTGCTAACACCAACCGGGACGGTCCACGTGCCGCTGCCGGCGAAACTGAATGTGGCAATGGTCTTGCCATCCGCACGAGTCGTGTAAGTCGGAGGACAAGGGCCACTTTGAACAACCAGCATGCCCGTTCCGAGGAAAGCGGTGTCGTCCTTATGGGTCGCCGCCGAGGTGCTGGATCCATAACTGCCGTCCGCCATCTTCACCCCGTCGATGGATAATACTAACACCCGATCGGTGAGGCCGTGACTGAGGTTGAGCACAGCACTGGCACCGGCCGTGCTTCCAATCGTGACTGTCGAGGAGCGCGATAACCCCACCTGTGTTAGAACCAGGGTACCGATCCCGATAGTGGTGTCACCCGTGTAGCTGATGGCACCGAGTTGCAGGGTACCGCTGCCGATTTTGGTAAGTCCGCCGCCCGATCCGCTGACACTTCCGCCCAATGTCACCCACTTGCTGCCGGTGTCCACTTGGATCGGGCCCGTTCCCGGGAGGGTGATCGGCAGATTGATCACTTGATCGTTGGCGGAGCTGTTGGTCAGATTGCCGGTCAGCGTGATGCCGTTGCCCCCAAGGGTATAGGCAGGCGCGCCTGCATCAAACGTGATGCCCGCCACGCTGGCCCCATCCGAAGAGTCGTTAGACGGGGTAATCCGACTGGAAGCGCCGAAATACAGGGTTTCGCTCGTGCTCAGCGTGCCACTCCAGTTCGCGGGGCTCGTCCACTTATCATCGTTGCCGTTGCCGGTCCAAATGAGCCGGGGCTTGAAGATGAACCAGTCCACGGCTTGCATATTTCCGTTAGGGAATACCAGGAAGACGTCATGAATGCCGCTGGTGGTTTCGATCCGGCAGGTTTCCTGCCCGCAGGAAACCGTCCCGATGAGCGTGCCGTCGGGGGCATCCAAGCGAATTTCGATCACCGGGCCATTGTTAGTCAGGGGTGACGCCCACTGCGAGTGCACCTGGAACTGCTCGTATTGGCCCGCGCCGAAATCCATCGAGTTATATCGGGCCCAGGAACCCGCAGGGAATGAAGAACCGCTGCTCGTTACAAGTTGGCTGCCGTTGGTGCCAAGTTTCAAGAGTCGGCTGAAATTGCCCGCCGCCCGGATTTTGTTCACCGGTTGGCCAAGAATCCGGGTCACATCGAACGGGAAGCCGGATGTCAGGCCGATCTGGCTCAGGTCGAATGGCTGGAACCCCCGGGCCAGGGCTGGCGAGTTGGTCTGCAGTGCATAATCGGTGGTTCGGGCGTCCCACCACGGGTGCTGGCGATTGAACAAGGGGTCCGCGTAAATGGAATTCGTGTCGAGCGACTGATTGCTGGTCACTTGGGACCGCAGACTGGCCTCGCCGGACGCGGCAGAGTCGGCGCGATCCAGCGGCTGATAGTAATAGACATTGTTCCCGGCCGATTGCAGCAGCGGATAAGCCGTGTTCGCATTCGGGCCGCAGATGCTTGAAATGTTAGAGTCGGTATCCGTGGCACTAACGATCATGTAGGCGGATTTGACCGCCTGGACCGGCGTCTGCGTCCCGGCACCGCCGGTAAATGGTGCGCCAACCTGCGCGGCCACAATGTTGTTCGACCAAGTTGCGCGTGTCGCCTCTTCGCAGAACGGCCCGATATTCGCCCCGCCCTGCCCCAAGATACAATCGGCGAAGATATTGCCCGTGTTGATCTGAAAATTTCCTTTGGACACGATGCCTGCGGTATTGGTTGCGGTTGCGTTGATCCAATACAGGACATTGCTTTTGATTGTTGGCTTGTGGGATCCATCATCATCGTACAGGCTGAAATAACACCAACCTCCAAGCGCCACATTGTCATGAACCGCATTGAAGGCCCATACACTGTTAGGACCAGCACCCCACTGCGTGATCGTCCCCGTGTCGCCCCCAGACCGTGGCGCTTGCGAGACGTCGTTGTACTGGATGAGATTGTTGCGGCAATGGTTGAGTTCGGCTCCCTGGTTGGCCTCTGTGACCACGTATTTATCGTCGTAAAAGGTGATATTTGCTTGATTGTATGGGTACGGGATGCCGCTGGCGGGCATGCCATGCATCACATAATAGCCGAGGATGTTAATCATATTGGGGCGCCAGCCATGACCGTGATAGGCACCGCCGGATACTCCCTTGATGACATTGTGATCGAGCCGGTTGTCGCCGCTAAAGTCGAAGCGGACCCCCATCGAACCGCCAAACCGGCCGACGTCGTAAATGACGTTGTTGGTCACCACGTTGAATTTGTTGCAATAGGAAGCGGCCAGCGTGGTGATGCCGTCCGACGCGCCGCGGCCGGGCTCCCAGCCTTGGAAGTACAAGCCATCGCGGCCTGTGTTTTCGATCCAACAGTTTTCGACCACGTTGGACTGCGCCCAGCGATCGAAGAAGGCGGCCATGAACCCGGCACCGTAGAGCTTGCTATTGCGGATGGTGATTCCTTTCGCGTTCCGGAGGTAGAACTGCCCGTGTCGAGCTTCCGGGAAAATTACGCCAATGGGAATGTTGGTCAACTGCACGCCGTCGTACATCCCGGTGTAGCCAGGAAAATCCGAATCGCCACCGGGCCATGAACCCGTGTAATCCGAACCAATCATATGCAAGCCGTCAAACACGATGTTCGTTACATTCTGTTGCGCCGAGCGGCCCATGACCACAAACACATCCTTGGTCGTACCCAGCACCACCACCTGATCGGTGATGGGCAGATTGCGGGGATGATATGTCAGGGTGCTGCCGTCCTTGCTCCAATTGCCCACAGTCACATCCGCAAGCTCGTGGTAATACCCGCCGTTGGCGGCCT
>CAIQXC010000345.1 GCA_903875675.1 Akkermansiaceae bacterium | reverse complement strand
GAGAAATTCCCGCAGAATCTCCGGGTGCTCACCGAAAATCCGTTTGAACACCATGTCACTGCGGGGGTCGAGAAAGCGTGTCATGTGTCCACAGCTTAGTTAGCTGCATCCCGTCTGTCAATGCTCTGAACCCAGCGTCAACTCAATCATCAGGGCGTTTGCTTCGCGGCTCATGTGGCGGCGGGGAGGTTGAGTTGAGTATGGACTGCGGGTGGCAAGCGAAGCGTGACACCGCTTTGGCTGTGCTCGGGCGCTGCTAGGTGGGCGCTTCCGCAGCGATCAAATCCACCAGGTGGCCACCGCGTGCCGTGACCCATTTGCCCTTGCGAACGACTTGGCTAAAACCGAGTCCTTGGCGGGCGGCGGCTGTGAAGACGTCCCACGCCTGGGTCGCTAGAATTCCGGAGACAATCAAATCGCCCCCACCAGCCAGCGCCTCGGAAATGACCGGCCACGCCTCGATCAAAACCGTGGAAAACAAATTGGCGACAACCACGTCGTAGCCGGGCTTGGGCGGCTGCCACTTAAGCACATCCTGTTCGTGAACGTCGATGCCGTCTGTGCCATTTCGTATGATATTGCGTTTGACCACCTCTACGGCGAAGGGATCAAAGTCGCAGGCATAAGCCGGGCCGGACCCGAGTTTGCGGGCGGAGATCGCCAACACGCCGGTGCCGGTCCCCAGATCCGCCATTGTCCAGGGTTTGCCGCGGCGAGCTTTGGCGACATCGACGAGCAAGCGCAGGCAAGTGGATGTGGTGGCGTGATCACCGGTGCCAAAGGCCATTTCGGGAGGGATGGAGATGATCTGGCGCAGGGGATTTGCCTGTTGAATGAGGGAGAGTTCGTCAGGGCGGACTTCAGGGGTGAGCAACAGGGCTGCACGTACTTTCACAGGTCGGGGCGGTGCCACCGGCAGGTTCCACTCGGCATGGGCGAGTTTGCGGATGCTGCCGCCGAAGCGTTCGACAATGGCATCGGCAGCCGCCAGCGACTCGCAGAACACTCGCAAGCGGATTGATTTGCCACCCTTGATGAGTTCGATCACCAGATTGGGATTACCGGCAAACCGTTCCTCCCAAGCATCCATCCATTGAGCACCTGAGAGTTTGGACCAGACAAACATGGGGACAAATAGGAAATTGGAGCGGGCGATGAGATTCGAACTCACGACATCCACCTTGGCAAGGTGGCGCTCTACCACTGAGCTACGCCCGCGTCGCAAAACGCGTGGACGGGTTCTACAAGGATCGCCCCGGGGTGCAAGCCAAAATTAAAAATTTTTTCACAAATGATTGAGTTGTTCGAGGAGCCATTGCTGGAAGGCAGGATGATTGGCTTGGTCGTATTGAAAGCAGCAGAAGCCGAGGGCACGCCCGGTGGCGATGTTGGGGGCCAGGTCGTCGATGTAACGAGTGGTGGCTGGATCGAGGTGGTGGGTGGCGATGGCATTCTGATAGATGGCAGGATGCGGCTTGATGGCACCGACTTCATACGAGAGCACTGCTGCATGGAACAAGTCAAATTCGGGAAAGGTCTCGAAGACCCAAGGGCAATGAATCGAGTTGGTGTTGGAAAAAAGGATCAACCGGTGGCCGGCGGCGGCCAACCAGCGGACATCCTGCCACATCGGTTCGATCGGGGTGAACACATTCCGCCAAGCGTGCCGGAACTCGTCGGGACTGGCCGGACTCTCAAGCACATCCAGAGCCCACTCGATGTAGGCGTCGGCCTCCATGGCACCGGCTTCAAAGGCATCCCTCCGGTCTAGCAATCTCGCCAAGCGGGTCTGCCCATCGCTCACTCCGGGGGGGAGCAAGCGTGCCAGCGAAGGCTCGAAATCAAAGTCCAAGAGCACACGGCCGATGTCGAAGAGGAAATTCATAGGAATCTGGGTTCAAGGAATCTAGGGCACGGCAGAGGGGGATT
>CAIQXC010000344.1 GCA_903875675.1 Akkermansiaceae bacterium | reverse complement strand
GATGGGGTCAGTCCTCGCATTTCAACATTTGAGCTTGCTCGACCCCGTGGCGCTTTTGAGGTCGAACACTGAGTTCTGGGGATCACGCTCGGGTTTACTGGCGCAGGCCGCCATGGAGTAAGTGGCTGCGCACGAAAGCGATAAAGCGAACAAGGCGGTGAAGCGAATGAATGATAACCAGCACGGCGGTTAAAGCAGCCACTGCGCAACCGGAAGACTGTCGATATTTCTTCTAAAAAAACCGAGTCGCCCTTCCTCCCGGAGGTGGGATGTCTGAAGGTCTATTTGGCGGGTAAGCCCGGTGGCCGTCCAACCCCCAGTGTTTCTGTCTGGCCGGCAATGAGTTGGGCGAGCAGCTCGCCGCCGCGCGGCAGGATCGTTAGGCGCCCGCCACTGCCGATGACTTTCTGGGTCTCCAGTATCTCGAACATCGCTTCGGCCACATCGTTGTCTTCAGATATGCGTTGCAGTGCCTCGCCGACAATTTGCGGGCGGATCGCTGCGGCCTTGGCAAACTCAACTGCGGCCTGGCGCTCGGCTGTGCTGGTGATGATGCTCACCTGATTGGCACCATCCTGTTTGATGGCGGAGGTCACCTGGCGCAAGCGATTGACCACTTTGCTTTCGATCTGGCGGATCATCCCGACGTCGCGGAAGTGGACCTTGCGGATGTAGATCGAGCCGAGTTTGTAGCCCCACTCATGGGATTTGGGCGACACTTCGTTGCGGACGTTGTCGCTCATGGCATGGCGGTTGACCATCATCGTGGCCAAAGGCATGTTGCTGAGGCAGCGTACAGTGGAGTTGCTAACATTGGCGGAGAGCGAGCCCCGGGGGTCGCTATTTTTGAATAGATAGGCAACCGGATCACTGATGAACATCTCATGCCAGATACCAATACCCATCGGCGCCCCTTCCTCGGAATTCACCGCCTGACTGCGCAGGTACTCCTGGTCGAGACGCATGTCCAAAACATGGCATTTACCTAACCAGTTGACGATGAACGCGGCGGGACCGAGCGTGAACGGCAGAATGTGCAGGCCCGGCTCGTCGATGGTGGCGAGCACCTTGCCGAACAAGACATAGACGTTGCACTGGCGCTCCTGGATGATGGCGTAAAGCCCGAGCATCCGGGCCAGGCCAAAGAGAATCGGAACTCCGATGGAACACCCGGCAAAGGTGACGGCGGCGGCAAAGAGGAAGTGGTTCATTTGTTGGATTCCACGAATACTTGTTGAGCTTTCTCGAAAAGGGCCAGGCGGACGTTTCGCACATAAGCGCGGAGCGCCTGGCTGCCGCGGCTTTGCAAATCCGTGAGCTGCGCCGCCAACCGTGTGAGCGGCTCGACCTCGGCCTGGGCACGCAGCGTCTCAATCTCCACCGCCCGCCGCGATTGCACGATCTTTTGGTCGGCCGACGCCTGTGCCAGACTGATATCACTGGAAACCTGGTTGTAGGCGGTGTTGATAGCCGCCAATGCCGACTCGACCTCCGGCGGCGGATCGATGCCGGTGATCAGCGTGGCATCCAGCACCATGCCATAGCGGGCTGCCGACGAGACGCACTCAGTGTCCATGTGCTCGTTGAGGTCGCGGAGGTTCTTGCGCAGATCGTTGATAGAGATGCCGATGACCGCCGCCGTGTCCGGCGCGCCTTCCTCAGCCGCCGCTTGCGGAGCCTCGAAATTGGCAATTCGCTCGCGCAACACGGAAACAAAATACCCCATGACGTGGGCGAACGGGTTCTTGATGCCAAATAAAAACGCGTAGAGGTTGCGCTCGGCGACGCGATAGCGGATCTGGCCGCTGAGCCCGGTGTTGAGTTGGTCCTTGGTGACGGCTTCGAGCAGGGTGCCGTTGGTATTGGCGGATGGATCCTCCGGGTCCCAAGCCATGTTGAGTGTTTCGGTGGCAATGGATATCTTATAGATCCGTTCCCAAGGCCATTTGAAATACGGCCCACCTGGAGGAATCACCCGCACTTGCGGATAACAGTAACGCGCCTTTTGATCCTCACTGAGCGTGTCTGCGATGGGATCACTCAAGGTGGTTAGATCACCGATCCGCGCGGCACGCCCGAAAACCGTTTTCACAGCACGCTCGTTTTGATCGACCGTGAAGAAACCAGCCACTAAATACCGCATGAGAAACCAAGCGGTAAAACCGAAAAAGCAACCAAGGATGATAGACATGGCACGTTGTTTTGAACAATCGCAGGATTGTTTTCGACTTGGGGCCCTCTTGTCAAGGATGATTCCTCGTTTGCAAGCCATTTTGGTAAAGGTCCACGGTGTCAATTCGGCCATCAGCAGCAAGCGGAATCCTCCGGCGGTCTCGATTCTATCAGAAGAAATTATGATTTTGAAGGACCGGCCCCACCAACGACCCACCTGAGCGCTCAACTCGGTGAAACAAATTTGTAATTTTTTTCACTCTTGCCCTTGCCCTCCGCACAAGCGGTGATAAATAACCAGCGATTCGAAGAAAAAAGTCTATGAAATTCCTAATTAAAATCCTACCCTTGTTGTTGGCCGCTGGCGTTGCCCATTCTGCCACAGTTGTTTACACCGCTACCCTGAGTGGTCCCAATGAATCACCGGCCAATGCCTCACTTGGCACTGGTTCTGCCATCGTCACCCTTGACACCAGCACCAACACGATGCATGTCCATGTAGACTTTGTCGGTCTCATAGGTACTGTGACCGGTTCGCACATCCATTCGGCCACTGCGGTTGCTGGCAGTGGGACATCCGGGGTCGCCACCGTGACGCCAACCTTCACAGGATTCCCGTCGGGGGTCACTGCGGGTACCTATGATCACGATTTCGACATGAGCCTGGCGACGAGTTACAATCCTGCATTCGTCACCGCCAATGGCGGGACTGTGCCTTCTGCGGAAGCCGCGCTGTTTGCGGGAATTGATGCCGGCAAGGCCTATCTGAACATTCACACCACTGCGTTTTCTGGTGGTGAAATCCGTGGTTTCCTGGTCCCTGAGCCTGCCACTGGGGGTTTGTTTGCCGGGGCCTGTGGGGCGCTGGCATTCTCGCGACGCCGCCGTTGCTGAAGCCGCCTCCCAGCCACCGGGTGGCTTAATCCAAGACCACTCGTCCCGATTTCAAAAGAGACCCCGGCGGGAATGGATGCGCTGCGACGCGCCCATCCCGCCGGATTATTTTTGTTTAGCTCATCGTGTTGGGGGTGGTCCTTTAAAATCATAACTTCTTCTGATAGACGTGTTTGGAACCAGTCCTTCAACGCAGCGATTATGTGATTTCCTGATCGGTGTGGGCAAAGACACGATAGCGCGGAACCTAGAGTCCTTGTGAAGGAGTTGAATTTTCCAGAGCCGGATAGATTGACGATTTCCGCTTGTTGATTTTGGATTTTTGAAGTGAGCTTGGTTCGTGCTGAATTTCGTGTCCAAGCTCACATCAGAAATCAGCGTTCATCTCTCGGCAATCATCAGTCGTTCGACTGAGCTCACGCCGAAGCCTCGCTAGGGAATGATGGCAGCCTCCGGGGATTTGAAGATCGCGCGGAAGTTGAAGCGGTCGTTAGGTGCCGCATCACCATTGAGCGTGAAATCGCTCCATTCACCCGTCTGCTGGATGTTGTCCGCCCATTTGAAATCGAGGGTGAAGGAGCTCGCGGTAATGCCAAGGGCGGCGCGTGGGATGGCCAGTTCCAATTCGTTACCCACAGCGCGGAATTGGACGTCGGCCACCGTTTTCCAGTGGTAGCCACCGTCGTCGTTGCGCTCCAAGGTGGTGACCCCCGGCCGGATATTGGAGCGGTTAATCACAAAATCGTAGCCTAGCCAACCGGTCTTCGGGTTGTTGTCGGCATCAATAAAAAGCAGCATCCAGGCCGGATCGGTTGGGGCCGTTAGCGGGGCGCTGGTGCTCACATAGAAATAGACGTTGTCCTTGTCCGCAGATACCTTGGCGGTGGCAATGTCGTTGCGCCCAGAATTGTTAGAAAACGCCGGCTGTTGCTGCCAGCCGGGATGATTGCGGTGCACCGTATCGCCAAGGGTATCCCGGAACACCGGCAGCGCATCCGCCCAATCGCCAAACTTGCCGTCGATATTTATAGGTACCGCCTTGACCTCCGGCAAGGCGCGGGTGCCTTTGTATTTCCGGATGTTGGCGACCATTTGATAGTAATAGGCGTCGCCAAAGCCGCCTTTCATCGGCTCGATGTCACGGCTGAATTCTGCGGAAAAAGTATCCACAAAGAAGGTGCCACCGGGTTTGAGTTTGACGCCCCCCATCGACATATCTCCCTTGGGATCGATAAAGCGCTGGGCAATCCATTCATTCCAACCGGTGATCATAACGAATGGCGGTGCCACCTCCAAGGCCCGCTGCCATTGCTCGGCGAAATACAGGCCTTCGGCGGACCGGCACTGGTCTGGCGGCGGCTGGCTGCCAGCATGGAAACTCCGCCCGATCGGAGTGATTGGATGCTCCGCAGTGGTTACGGTGATCTGTTCAGGAGTCGTCGGCGAATCGTGCCAACCGGGAGTCTGTGGCGAGTGATCCAGCCATGGCCATTTGTCCCGCCCGTCACCAAACCATGCCTGTCCCTTCGTCCATGCCCAAGAATGACGAATGGAAAAAAAGCCGGTCACTTCCGCAGACAGTCCGTCGGAGGGCGCGAGCAGGAGTGGCTTGCCAAGCCATTTTGCCCAGTGGGCCCGTCCCTTGCCAGGCTTGTAAAACGTCTGATAGAGGTGCTCGACGGTGCTCGCACTGCTGGAGTTGGCGAGAAATGCGATGGTCGGCGTCCGCTGGCCCAAGGCATTCATTTCATCCATCACCGCCAGCAGGGCATCGCGAACCGAGTCATAGGTTAGCGCATTGGTGACATCTAACAGCAAGACATCCACTCCGGCATCCGTGAGCATCTGCATGTGTTTCCGCAGGACATAGCGGTCGTCCTGCTTGTAGTATCCAAACAGCGGCTCCCCCCAGTGATGAAAGGCTTGCTCGGGCCCGTAAATTGGATTTTGCGGATTGGCGGCGGTTATTTTAGTCAAGTCGTACACCGGCCCTTGGCCCTCATTCCACAGGAAGTAGAAAATCCCGACGGTCCGGTTGGGTTTGACGGGGCCGGTGGTATTGTTGAGGGGCAAAGTCCGGCCCACGCCGTCGGTGGCGACCCAGGTATCCGCGAGATTATCCCATGAGAGAATCGGGGCAGATGAGAGAATCGGGGCAGATGAGAGAATCGGGGCAGATGGGAGAATCGGGGCGGACTGGGCAAGCGCCGTGCAGGCTGTGGCGGCCAAAGCCATGACAGGCGGGAGGAGACGAACGATAGATGATGTTTGCATAATTGTATTTTCGTTAGATAATAGCCGCGCAATCGGCCAGAGAGCAGAATACTTGGTCAGCCGTCGAAAAATCCAAGCCACCGGTCACCCGGTTAGGCACCATCCAAGTTCGCATCCCCGCTGCTTGGGCGGCCAGCAGGCCGTTGAGAGAGTCCTCGATGACGAGACAATCGGCCGCCGCGCATCCAAGCCGTGTTGCGGCTTCCAGGAACAAATCCGGAGCGGGCTTGATCCGTGGCGCATCACCCCGGCATACGACGGTTTGAAAATACCCGGCAAGCCCGAGCTTATCTAACCAGCCGTCCACCCAATTGTGAGGCGAACTGGAAACCACCGCGCAGGGCAGGGCCGCCGCCGCCAGCTTATTTAATAATTCCAGCGCTCCTGGCATAGGCGGCTCGCTGCTGAGGTCATCCAAGATTTCCTGCTGGCGCCGGGCATCCAGGTCATGCCAGTCGAAATCCAAGCCGGTGAGTTCCTCCAAGTGGGTTTTGGCGGACCATGTGGCGAAATCCGACCCGATGCAGCGGGTGTAGATATCGAGCGGGAGCGGTTGGCCGTGGGCCTCGAAGAGGCGTCGCCACGACTGATAGATCGCCCACTCGGTGTCCACCAGCACGCCGTCGAAATCAAACAGGATCGCGGAGAATGCCATGCCCTTGCAATGGCCTTTCCGCACCAACGATGCAAGCGCGATTTGTGGCGATGCTTCGCCTCAGGTGGAAGACATCAAGACCCAAGATAAAGAATTTTCCCTAACGGAAGAATCCATGGGCGGCTCCGGCCTCGACACCCTCGGCCTGCTCAAGTCGGCCCCACAAGGTGGCTGCGGCGTCCCGCCGCAGGCCGTGCGTGCCGCGTCTCGCGGCGCGAGCCAATGGCTGGACAATGCACAGGGAATGCCTCGGGCTAGGCGCACGCTTGAATTCACTTTTGCATGGGCGCTGCGGCCAGAGGCGCGCAGTCAGTGCGAACGCACATACATGAAATCAACCAGTGAAAGTCTGAGTCGTCCCGAGACGAGCAACGGGATAGCAGCCGAAGG
>CAIQXC010000343.1 GCA_903875675.1 Akkermansiaceae bacterium | reverse complement strand
GTGACATCGGGAGCCGACCCAACAAAATTGTGCCCTGCAGTTTTCTGATAGGCCAAAACGTCAAACGGACTGGTATCCAGACCGGCACTCGAAAATAGCGTCGCCAAGGTCGGGCAATCAATCACGGTTTGCACTGAGGCGCTCAACGACGTGAAGGTGTTGCTTCCTGAAACGGAACTCACCGTCGTGCCGATTGAGGGCGACTGCCCGCTCAACGGCGCACTGTAGTTGACCGTAACACCGGTCAGAGTTTCCCCTGGATGCGCGCTGGGGTCAAAAAATGCAAGCGACGCTTGCGAAAGCGCTCCTTGGCTGCCGCTGAAGTTTGTGGTCGTGCCGATAACCGACTGGGATATCGCGACGTTCCAACTGCCGACTGACGTGTACGTCGCTGCTGAGGCGACGCCGACGAAAAGCCCGAAAAGGGCCAGTGTGTGTGTGATTTTCATGGGATGTTGTTTCGTGATTCGTTTGTGCGCCAGCCATCATTGCATAACGCATCAAACCCGTTTCTCTCCGCCCGATTCAGCCGGACGCGGCGAAACCTATTTCAATAATTACGTCGATCAAGAAAAATATTCAAAATAAATGTAAGCTTTTCATGATTTATGAATTTCCCCCTGAATCGGGATGCACAGGCGTGCCACCCAATCGCGGTGCGCTGCCACACGCAGACCATGCCCAGATTTCGCAATGCCTGTGGAATGGCCATCAGGCTTCCGCAATCCGGCGGGCGCGAAGTTTGAGCCGTGTCAGGCGTTCGGAGAGGGTTACCAGTCCCTCCGCTTCACTCTACTTTGTCATTTCATAATGCAAGCTATTGATAATAAACGAGTTATGAAGATTTGGCAATTAGTTCCAACTCCTTGATAATCAAGTAGTTGGAAGTTGAAATGACAAAGTAGAGTTCAGCACATTACGGCAAGCTCTGGTTCTCGATTTTGGATTACACCGGCTCAGCCACGCGGCTTTTTGCCGACCCGGACTTCGATGGAAAGAGTGAGGGCCGCGAGGTGATTTCCACTGTGTTCACCGGCGTGGATTCTCGCATGCGCTCGGGCTATCTCCTCCGTGACGTCATTGACAAGATAGGGTCCATCCATTTCAACTCGTCCGAGGAACTCCAGACCCTTGGTACGCTCTACGAAGGGATGCTCCGTGAAATGCGCGATGCCGCTGGCGATTCCGGCGCCCGATGGGGTCAGTCCTCGCATAGTAACATTTGTTTGAGCTGTTGCTGGGCCACCCGCAGCCGACACTTAGGGAATTCGACTTGCTCGCTCCGTTGTCGAAAGCGAGGTCGAATGCTGAGTTCTGACCCCCCGCGTCCAGTGGTCCGTTTCATGGTGGAAGCCACCGATCCGAAACTTGGTGAAGTCGTCGAAGATCCGGCGGCTGGCACCGGCGGATTCCTCGTCGAGGCCTCCGAACCGCTCGACCTCAGCCACCTGTGATCTCGCTCGCCAGGCCCTGCTTCCCGCCGTCATCGACCGCGCGTTGAAGGGCGAACTTTAATTCAAAGAACGGTCGACAATGTCACTCATTACTGAATCGACCCTTCGGGCAAAATCCTCAAATAGGACGAGACGACTTAAGAGAAGACTCAGGTTCCGTAATTGGATTTGCAAAAGCTCACAGGGGCGACCCCGCCCACTACCGCGCACAAGGAGACGGGGAAATAACATCTCACATCTGATCACCCTTGCCCGCGCCGACGTCCGCAAGGACATGGCCGCCTTCCTGTCCTATGCCGTGGGCTGCATGATGGGCCGCTACAGTCTGGATGCTCTGGGCTGATTTTGGCGGATGCAGGTGATACGGTAGCGACCTACGTCGAGAAGATTTCTCTGCTGAGAAATTCAGCATTCAAAATTCAACATTCGCGCCGGACGCGGACGGCGTCATCCCTGTGCTGGATGGCGAGTGGTTTGAGGACGACATTGTGGCCCGCATCGTCGTCACCCATGATCACCGCACTCTCGATGTCTTCGACCGCACCCTAGATGTCGAAGACGCATGATCCGCGGCCATGCCGATCCAAACAATCCAACCCAGCCATGAAATCGCTTCAAATCGACAAGCCAATCAAGCGATAATCGACGATTTGTAACTTTTCAGGCTCTCGAGGCTCAGTCCTTGTACCCGCCTTGCCTCGGTCGGCATGAAATCTATCACACCCCTTATGAAATCATTCACCAGTCTATCGCTAGCAGTGTTGCTGGCTTCCTCCTGCCACAAGAAAGATGGCATCGCCCCGCCCGAGGCAAGCACCCCGGCAATTGCGGTAAAAACAGCCCCCGCCACCCTGGAAGCCCACCAGGCCACGGAGGACGTGGTCGGCACCGTTCGCTCGAAACTTCGCGCCGTGATAGAAGCCAAAGTCAGTGGGCGCCTCCTCCAATACCTTGTCGCACCGGGCCAACTCGTGAAATCCGGCGAACTGCTCGCCGAGTTGGATGTGCAGGAAATCCGCGCCCGGCAGGAGCAAGCCAAGGCCATGTTGGATCAAGCGCAGCGCGATTTTGGCCGCCAACAACAACTCATCGCCAGCAAGGCCACCAGCCAACAGGAGCTCGATGCCGCCGCCGCCCGTGTCAAGGTGACCACCGCCGGACTGAACGAAGCTGAAACCATGCTCGGCTATGCCAAAGTCACCGCGCCATTTGATGGCGTCATCACCCGCAAGCTCGCCGATGTGGGTGACCTCGCCATGCCCGGCAAGCCGCTGATGGAAATGGAAGCCCCGGCAAATCTGCGTTTTGAAACCGACCTGCCGGAAAGCCTGCTAGAAGATATCAAGTTGGGAGTGTCCCTCCCGGTCACGATTCCCACCTTGCCAAAACCCCTTCCTGCCACCGTCTCGGAAATCTCCCCGGTGGCCGATGCCGTCAGCCGCACGTTTCTGGTGAAGCTGGACCTGCCCGCCGCCCCCGGCCTGCGCCCCGGGCAGTTCGGCCGCGTCGCCGTGCCGGTGGCACTAACCAAGTTGTTGCTGGTGCCGCGCCTATCCGTGATCAGGCGGGGCCAGATGG
>CAIQXC010000342.1 GCA_903875675.1 Akkermansiaceae bacterium | reverse complement strand
CAGCGATGAACGAGAGCCTCTTTGGCTTGAGTGCAGCCGTCTGCTTGCTCTTTTGGATCCAGGTGGCCAACGTCTGATACTTCACACCGTGCAGGGCGGCGAATCGAGGCCCGCTGAGGCCGCTGGTTTGGTAGGCCTGGAGCAGGGCGAACCATTGCTCCGGGGCAAAGCGCAGCCGCCCGCTGCGGTCGGCCTTCAATATTGTGTCGTGCGTAGCAGTCATAGGTGGCTACGCTATGACCGCTACGCTACGCCAGCCAGAAAGTTCGTACGGTGCTTGGGGCTACGCTTACCTTGAGGCTCCAGTCCCAACCCTGTGAAATGAACTCATGGTCTTCCGAGAATGTGTCCTTGCCGCCTTCGCCCGTCAGGAACCCGATCACGTCCCGTGTTGGCTGGAAGCCTGTAGCGCGCACCATTTTTTCCCTTATTCTACGAGGGATTTCGGTTTTTGATCCGATGGAAATCCGATGAAACCGAGCCACTGGACGGCGACGCCTGGGAATCATTGAGGGCACGGGCGCACTGCGGAGGCAACGCCGATCACCTTGATGACCGGCTACACTTTGCGGGCGACAACGGCCTTGATCCACCTGCCGATCAGCCATTCCCGTCTCACCAATCCCTTGCCGGCCCGATCATGCCGCCATCGACGAACTCGGCCCTGTTGAAGCTCTGTCGCCGGTCGTCATTGCCGCAGGTAACGTTTTTGGCCTAGCGCACGACTCGCCACGGCAATGGGCGGAGGTCGTAATGAATGTGGACGACCGTGGGATTGAATCAGGCGAAGATCGGGTCGGGGGGCCGTGCAGACCTGCGAGACGTGTTGTGGTGCCAGAATCCCCCCGCCGGGTGAGATGCGGTTGGGCGGCGAAGAAAAGGAATGCTTGGTCGAAGATCAGCGCACTGGGCGGGGTCACCCGATAGAGTTGGTCGAGCAAGCGGTGGAACCCCTCGCGGCTGTCCTCCTAGTCAGGCAGTCAGGTTGTCACTCTCAAGCTGTGCTTCCGAAGATCCGCCAGGGCGCTCATGCCTGCCGGATGGCCGAGATGCCCGTAATATTGCTCCGCCGCCGCTCATCGCGGTAGCGGGACGGCGACATCCCATCGAGTTGCAAGAAGGTCACGCGCATCTGCTCGGTGTTGCCGAATCCCGCAAGCCAGCAGATGCTTTTGATCGGGAGGTCGGTCATCTCCAGGAAATGCTTGGCGCGCCGACAGCGGCAGAGGTTCATCTCGGCTAGCAGCGTGTGGCCCCGAACCGCCCGGAACCGGCGATCCACCGTGCGCCGGTTGGCCCCGACCTCCGCGCACAATTGCGCCATCGTCGGCCCCCGGTGGCTGCCGGTCCAGATGAGGTCCAACACCCGTGCCACCAACCCGTCATCCTTTCCATCCTTTCCATCCTTTCCATCCTTTCCATCCTTTCCATCCTTTCCATCCTTTCCATCCTTTCCATCCTTTCCATCCAAGGTGGCTGACTCGATAATGTGGGCCAGCAAACCCATGGCGTGCATGGACAGAAGAATGGGATCCGCGGCGGGATTGGCGTCGATCCGCTCGATCAATTCGTCGAAAGCGTCCACCAGGCACAGCGGGCGGGCGGCCGGGCGAACTGCGGTTTCGGACGTGATGAACCGTTGGCCCAACAGGCGATAGGCGATGTCGCCGTTGAAGCTCAACCAGCGTGTCGTCAACCACCGCTTATTCATGCCCACCGGTCGGTAGCGGTGCCAGACACCGGGAAACAGGAACAGCAGGGTCGGAGCGTCAAACTCGACGATCCCGGTCGCATCCGATTCGAAGAGCGCATGGGTATCGGTGATGTAGGCTACGGAGAATTCGGGCAGGATCCGCCCGCTCGCCCGGGGTGATCGGGTGGCCACCGACGCCTCCGGGGCGGGAGTCCAGTCGAACTCATCGCGGGATGTTTCCCGTAGGGCAAGTCCGGGAAGACGGGTTCCAAAACGCGTCCCGCAGATGTCACATAGAATCCCCATCTCACCGCTTGGTCGCTGACGGGAAGGTAGTGGTAGATCGTTGACTTGCTCATGGTCCGGGAAAGCAAAGCGCCTGCACCACGCAGAATGATCGCCCGGAACCCGTAAAGTCAAGTCTCAATTCCTGTGCATCAACGGGGGAGGTGCTGGGCGTTCATTCAAGCGTATTCGCCGGAATATCAGGTCTATCGCATCTTGAAACCCCAAGCGGAAGGCGGAATTCGCCTGTCTCAAAACAAGGTGTAAAACATGTTGTAATGCCAGAGTTCTTTGATGAGAATCCCACTGATCACAATTCCAGTTGGATCCATTCCTGATCCAGAACCGATCAACCACCAGCTATCCGTCATCTAACATTAAGAAACAATGAAAATCAGCCATCCTAGATCCACCACCCATGATTCGTTGGAGAAACGGATCTTCTCTCCCTTCGCACGCGGCACCGCCCTGCTGGCGGCTTTGGCCATTACGGTCACCGTGGTCGGGACGGCAAAAGCGGACTTCCTGACGCCCGTCGCTGCCACGGCGGAGAGTTATTACTCGCCCGATGATCGCGCGACTGGCCATGCCATCGACAGCACGGGCATGACCCCCAACAGTCCGGTCACGGCCAGTTCCACCTGCGGTGACTCCCCAGGCGGCACCATGTGGCTGAGCGACGGACACCTTCAAACATGGATCACGTTCGATCTGGGCAGCGTCCAGACCATCACCGGTTTCCACCTTTGGAACTATAATGAAAACGCTGTAGGTTGTTACCAGCGCAGCATCAAGGACTGCGGCATATACGCCGGCACGAGCCTGCTGGCCGATGGCAGTGCCTATGCCTCCGCCGGAGCTGCCTGGGGCACGCTGGTGCAGAACATGACACTCACCATGGCACCCGGGACCAGCTCTTACACGGGCGAAGACTACACATTCACCACGCCGGTCACCACCCGCTATCTCCAAATCTACGTCATCAACAACTACGGCGGCTATAGTGGGACCGAGAATTCCTACACCGGCATTTCCGAGATTCGTTTTTACACTCAGGTCGGACCGCCGCCAGCACCGACTGGGTTGGCCGCTATCCCGTTGCACCACGGTGTACTTTTGAACTGGACGGCCTCGGCCGGAGCGACGGGCTATGATGTGTATCGCGGGACGGCGACCGGCGACTATGGCCCGACACCGATCGGAACCACGACCAGTGCGACCACCTATACCGACATGGATGTTGCATTGGTCGATGGAACCCCCTATTATTACGTGGTCAAAGGCACCAACCCAGCGGGCACTGGTGATCCTTCCAATGAGGTCAGCGAGTCACCGTCGGCGGGGCCGGTCAACCAGACCCTCACCTTCGCTTTGGGTTCGGCCGTGACCAAGACCGCCGCCGATGCCCCGTTTTCAGATACGGCCAGCGCATACCCGTCCGGCTTGGCGGCCGCCTATTCGAGCGACAATTCGGCCGTGGCGACGGTGGATGCAAGCACCGGCGAGGTCACCCTCACGGGGTTTCCGGGCACGGCCCATATTCTGGCTGATCAAGCGGGCAATGCCGACTTCAATGCGGCGACCCAGATCTCGCAAACCCTCACGGTGACCCAGGCGACGATGGTGATCACCTGGGCCACGCCCGTACCGGTCCCGTTCGGCACGCCGCTCAGCGGTACGCAGTTGAATGCGTCAAGCGGCGGGGTGGATGGAACATTCGTATATGATCCGCCCGGCGGCACGGTGCTCGCTCTGGGCACGCACACCTTGAGCGTGCAGTTCACGCCTGCCAACACGGTCAAATACAGCACCCCGGCGGCCAAGACCGTCGATATTCTCGTCACCCCTGCGGGGTTCAACGTCGCGTTCAACACCGGCAACTGGAGCAATTCCGGTATATGGAGCCGGGGTCATGTCCCGCTGTCCGATGAAGATGCATTGATCCTGACAGGCATTACGGTTACAAAAGATAACAACCAAGCGGCCAATTCCGTCACGGTCAACTCCGGCGGCCAGTTGAATGCCCTCAACGTGTCGAACGCCTTCGCCGGAAGTGCGATCAACCTCAATGGCGGCACGGCCCGGTTCGGCCGGGGTGGCTCCACCGATCCCTACGTGGCCGGCGGCAATTTCGTGGTCCAGGCCAACAGCCAGCTCGACTCGTACAACGCAGAATTCAACCGGCCCTCCACCGTCAATCAGTTCGGCACCATCGACTTTGCGGCCGACGGCTATCAACTTTTACTCGCCGACTACGGGGTTGTGTATAATTACAACCCGAGCGGGGTGCACAGCCAGTTCACCGGGTCCATCATCAGCCACAGCGGTTCGATCTATTTGTTTGTGTATGCGTGGGGCGGAGAGGAGCCCGGCCTGGATTTTTTCAACACCTCGGTCCGCGCGGGCAAGACCGTCACCGTCACGACGTGGCACGATAGCCACTTCACGGGTTACGGGACGGGTGGCAAACTTCTCGGTTCGCTGGGAGTCTCCACCTTGGGGGGAGCCGAGTTACTGGCTAACAATGAGGTCACCCTGTTCCAGTTCCCGACGTCGGTGATGACGCTGATCGACAGCTCGTCCTTCGACACGACGAACGGCCTGTGGACGAAGTCCGGCACGACCACCATCACGGCCACGCTGGGCACTTCCGCAGGCTCGATCGCGGATGGCGAGACCGCCTCGTTTTCTGCGGCTAACTCCGGTTATGTGAGCCTGACCGGCCTGACTCCTGACACGACCTGTCTGCTGACCCTTGCCTTGGCCAGCGCTGCAGATCAGGCGACGGTCATGGCGCAGCTGGCCAAGAACCCGGCCTTCACCACCATCACGGCGGTCGGCGTGGACAAGGTGTCACTCCAGTTCATGGCCTCAGCCGCAACCAGTTACTTCGTCTGGGACAACGTCCACACGTCGTTCTCCGACTGGTATCTCGGCGGCGATCTGACCGCCGTCACTCTCGCCACCGGTTCGCTCTCAGGCTACACATCCTGGGCCAATGGCACTTTCGCCAATGGTGCCCTGATAGACAAGAATCCCGCCCATGATCCTGACGGCGACGGCCAGAGCAACCAGCAGGAATTCGCCTTCGGCCTCGATCCCACCACCGGTTCGTCGGCCAATCCGATCAGCCAGCAACTTGACAAGGGCACCCGTATCTTCAAATACACCCGGACCAAGGACTCCGGTTTGAACTATATCTATCAGTACTCCACCACCCTCAGCGAACCGTGGGCTGACTTCACCCCGGATTCCGCAGTCTCTAACGAAGCGACGCCGGTCGAGGAAATAACCGTCACGGTGCCGTCCTCGCTGCTCAATGAGTCCAAGTTGTTCCTGCGCGTCAAGGCGGAGTGAGAGTGAAGAGAAGTAATCAGTATTCAGTGATCAGTAATCAGTATGGTTTGCGCCCCGCGCTTTCGCCATCTTCCGCAATCACTGATCACTGACAACCGATAACTGATGACTTCTTGTCCACACTCTTTCCGGAGTTAATGGGTTTTCTCCGGGATACCCAGGGGCCGCCGGTGCGCAACGGCGGCCCCGCATCTTTTGAAATAATGAATCACCGGAAAGTTGAACTTCTGAAATCACACTATGAGCATTACACGTCGTTCGTTTTTCAAGCAGGTGTCGCTGACCGCGGCGGCTACGCCCTTTATTCTATCTGCGCGCACCCATGCGGCGGCTCAGGCGGCCCAATGGCTCTTGATCAACATGGCCTTCATCGGTCTGGGCATGTAGAACCGCATCCTGCTGAATAAAATGTAGGCACTTGCGCGTTAACAGGTAGGGGGCGGACACCTCAGGAGTCCTTTGATGGAGTGACGTAAAAAAGTTAGGGAAACTAAAGAAAGAAAAGCAATGAGATTTAGAATGCGGAATGTGAAGATAATGATGATTACGGTAGCAGCGGGCCTCGTGTCAGCGGTTGCCAGTCAGGCGGCACCCAAGTGCCAACTCGGCATCCTCGATTTGACCGCCAACGGCGGGATCAATCCGGCCACCAATGCCGCCTGGGCTGTCGGCAATAAATACCGCTTTGCCTTTGTCACCCGCGCGACGACCCAGGCCACCTCGGCCGACATCGCCACCTACAACGCCTTCGTAAACACTGTCGCCTACAGCTCCACCCTGAACCTTGGCGGCGCTACCTGGAAAGTCATCGGCTCGACGGCGACGGTGGACGCCCGGGACAACACCTCGACCAATCCGAGCGCGAACGGAACCGGGGAGGCGATCTTCCTTGTGAACGGGACCACCAAAATCGCCAACAACTACGCCGACCTCTGGGATAGTTCGCTTAATCACACGCTGGACCTGGATGAAAAAGGCGTTCTATTTGCAACCAATCCGTTCACAGGGTCTAATGGTAACGGCACAAAGGATACCGGCAATGTCCTCGGCAACACAAGCAATCTGACATATGGCGTCACGACCAGCACGTCGGCCAATTGGATGAGGATTTTCAACGCTTCCCCCACCAGTTACCTGCCGGTTTATGCCCTCTCGGATCCGCTGACGATCGTTGACTCCGCCGACACCACTCCGCCCACCCTGATTTCCTTTGTGGATGACAAGAGTGGCGGTCCGGTCGAAGCAAACACGGCAGTGACCTATACCGTGACGTTTAGCGAGAAGATGAATGCCGCGACGGTTAACACCACCGATTTTGAGAATGCTTCCGCCACAACCATTATCGTCAACAGTGTCACAGTGACCGCCAATCCCGCGGTCTTTCTGGTCGTGGCCACGCCGACCATCGCGGGCACGCTCCAGCTGCGGGTCAAGACGGGTTCCTCGCTAACGGATTTCACGGGAAATGCCCTGAACACCACTGCGGCCATTCCCGATAACAACATCCTCACGGTCAACGACACCACCCCGCCAACTCTGATATCTCTGGTGGATGACAAAAACGGAGCTGCG
Organism: Akkermansiaceae bacterium; assembly: GCA_903875675.1. GTDB lineage: Bacteria > Verrucomicrobiota > Verrucomicrobiia > Verrucomicrobiales > Akkermansiaceae > Luteolibacter. The sequence continues at coordinate 7,881 of CAIQXC010000342.1, read as the reverse complement.
ATCTTCGCCAATCAGCCGGTGACCTACACCGTGACCTTCAGCGAGGCGATGAATCCCGCAACGGTCAATGCCGCCGATTTCGGCAACGCTTCCGCCACGGCCATGACGGTCAACAGTGTGACCGCGACGGCAAATTCCGCGGTCTTCCAGGTGGTGGCGACGCCAACCGCAGCGGGCACTCTCCGCTTGCAGGTCAAGGCGGGAGCCAGCCTCACAGACGTTGCGGGTAACGCTCTCATCACGTCCTCGGCGATTCCCGATGACACCACCATCACTGTCAATGCGCCGCCCAACCTCAAGTGCCAGCTCGGTGTCCTCAATTTGTCTAACAACAACTGGATCAATCCCGCTACCGGCAACACCTGGGCACTCGGCGACAAGTACCGCCTCGCCTTTGTCAGCCGGGCGACCACCCAGGCCACATCAACGGACATCACCACCTACAACACCTTCGTCCAAGGGGTGGCTAACAGTTCCACCCTGAATCTCGGCAGTGCAACCTGGAGGGTCATTGGCTCGACTGCGACAGTTGACGCCCGCGACAACACCTCGACCAATCCGCTCTGGAACGGGACCGGTGAGGCGGTCTTCCTCGTGGACGGAACCACCAACATCGCCAACAACTATGACAACCTCTGGTATGGCGGGATCAATCACGCTCTGAACTTGGATGAAAGAGGCGTTCTGTTTTCAACCAATATATTTACAGGGTCCAATGCCGATGGCACGAAGGATGTCGGCAGCGTGCTCGGCAGCTCCTCCAATCTGACCATTGGCAGCACGGCCAGTACCGGTCCCAACTGGATGAGGATTTACAACGCCGCCCCAACCAGTTTCCTGCCGGTTTACGCTCTTTCCGATCCGCTGGCGGTCGTCTCGTCCGTGCCGCTGGCCAAGATCACATCGATGACCTTTCCGGGCTATGGAGCCGCCACCATTTCCGGCACCGGCATCACCATGACGCTGCCCTACGGAACCGCTCTCACATCGCTCGCTCCCACCTATATCTTGTCTGCCGGTGCGGGTTGCGTGCCGGCCTCCGGCTCCAGCCAGAACTTCACGAGTCCGGTGCATTATGTCGTCAATGCCTCGGATTTTGCCACCTCCGGCACCACCACTGACTACACCGTGACGGTCACCAACCGGCCGATCGCCGATCCGGAATTCACGCTAACAGCCCCCGCCACGTGGGACGGCCGCCAGACCCTCACCCTGCAACCGGTCATCACCAACCAGGCCCTGCTGCAGGCCACCGGCGGCACCAATCTGAATTACCGCTGGAGCGTGTCCGGGGTGGCTGTGATCAAAACCAGCACCGCGGGCACCCTGACGTTGATCCGTTCGCAGGGCAATGGCCCGCTGACCGTGACACTCACCATCGACAACGGCGGGTTTCCGAGCAGCCACTCGGTCACGGTGAATGTCCAACAACCAGCGACGGATGCCTGGGTGCAACGCTCGCCTGACCCTAACGAAAAGCCGGCGTACAAGCAATTTTACGCGCGCGACCCGAATACCAACAACGGCACTCTCTATTACAACGGCACGGGGGCCGGCACGACCCCGGTCTATCTGAAAGTCTTCGCCAAACCCAACGGGGGAACCGAATCCCAATACGGTGCCATCCACCGCCAGACCCCGGTGGCGGGCGCCTATGCCTTTGCGGTGCCCATCGCAGCCGGCCTGGTGACCTACCGGGTCGAGTTCGGCACGACTACCGGTTCAACCGACACGCCCACCAACACCGTGGCCGACCTGGTCTGCGGCGACGCCTACCTCATCGAAGGACAATCCAACGCCCTGGCCACCGACAATGACGTGCCCGCTGATATCAATACCAGCCCGTGGATCCGCTCCTATGGCAATACGCTCGGCTGGGGTTATGCGACTAACAAGGACTCAGCATCGGAATTGCAACTCGGTGTCTGGGGCTGGATCTGGGCCAAACACCTGTCAGCCACCTACAACATGCCCGTTTGCATCATCAATGGCGCGGTGGGCGGCACCCGCATCGACCAGCATCAGCCCAATTCGGCTGACCATTCGCAGGCGGGCAGCCTGTATTCGATCTATGCCACCCTGTACAACCGGATTGTGGGGGCCAGGCTCACGCACGGCATCCGCGCCGTGTTGTGGCACCAGGGCGAACAAGACCAGGGGTCGCAAGGACCCTTCGCCGGCGACTTCGATTACAAGTTCTATCAGCAACTCTTTGTGGACATGTCCGCCGCCTGGAAGCAGGATTTTCCCAACATCCAGAAATACTATATCTTCCAAATCTGGCCGTTCGCCTGCGGTGACACATCCAGGAACGATCAACTGCGCGAGGTGCAGCGGTCTCTTCCCTATCTGTATTCCAACATGCACGCGATGAGCACGTTGGGCATCGTGCCGGGTTCGAGTTGCCATTATGTGCTGGAGGGCTATCAGAAATTCTCCGACCTGATCAGCCCGCTGGTGGAACAGGACTTCTATGGTTACATGCCTGGCACCGCGTTCAGCGCTCCGAACCTGGAAAAAGCCTACTTCAGCACTGCCGCCCGCAATGAAATCACCCTGGAGTATGACCAGAACATTGCATGGAACCCTGGCGCGCCGGGACTCTTCTATCTGGATCGCCTGGCTGGCAAGGTGTCCTCGGGCAGCGTGACGGGAAAAGTCATCAAACTCCAATTGAATGCTCCATCCACCGCCCGATCCATCACCTATTTGCGGGGTGCCGCATGGGATGGTGTCCAAGGCAATCTGCTCTATGGCAGCAACGGCATCGCCGCCCTCACCTTCGCCGATGTTCCGCTCACTCTCGTCGATGGCTCGCTCCCGCCATCGGCCCCAAGCGGACTGGGTGCCACCCCGGGCATCAGCCAGGTGGTTCTGACCTGGACCACGGCGGCCGGTGCCACCGGCTACAACATCAAGCGCTCAAGCACCAGCGGCGGTTCCTACACGGTGATCGGCACCACGACGGGTGCCGCGAGTTATACCGATTCCACGGTAACCAATGGCACGACTTATTACTACGTGGTTTCCGCCAGCAATACCGCCGGCGAGAGTTCCGACTCCAACCAGGCCAGCGCCACACCCACCTCGGGGACACTTTATCCGCCAACCCTGACTTCCTTTGTAGATGACAAGAGCGGTGGCCCGGTCAGCGTAAACCAGACGGTGACCTATACCGTAACCTTCAGCAAGGCGATGAATGCCGCGACGGTCGTTTCCACCGATTTCGGGAACGCTTACGCATCGGCGATCACCGTCAATAGCGTGACCCCTACGGCAAATCCCGCGGTCTTCCTGGTTGCAGTTACGCCGACCGCAGCGGGGACGCTCCGCATACAGGTCAGAGCGGGGGTAAATCTAACGGATATTGATGGTCTCGCCCTCGTTACGACCTCGGCGATTTCCGATGACACCACCATCACCGTCAACGTGCCACCAACGCAACTGGCTTTCTCGTCAGTGCCGGCACTGCCCATAGCTGGCCAGTCGTTCAGCGTGACGGTGCAGGCGCAGGACGCCAATGGCATCTTGCGAAACGTGACAAGCGACACCACGGTGCAGTTGGGCAAGGGTTCCGGTTCCGGAGCCTTGAGTGGGACGACCAGTGGAACGATTACAAGCGGTACGGGCAGCGTGACGATCACGGGGGTGATTTACTCGGCGGCGGACACGATGACGTTGACTGCCACCGCGTCCTCGGGGATGAGCCTTGCGGCCGCCACCAGCACGCCCATCGTATTTTCAATCAATCCGGTGCTCACCCTGACTTGGGATGCCAATGGCGCCACCACCGGCCAAACCGACGGCACTGGAACCTGGCTCACCGCCAACCAGTGGTGGAACGGATCTAACAATTCGACCTGGACGTCCGGCTCCAACGCGGTGATCGGCTTGGGCGGGGCCGGCGGAACCATCACGCTGGGCACCGTGACCGCCGGACAGGTGCTGTTCAACAACTTCACCGGCACCTACACCTTGTCTGGCGGCGGACTCACGCTCAACTCCAACCTCACGGTGGCCGCCGGCACGACCGGCAACGTGACGATCAGCACCCCTATCAGCGGCACCGGCGGCATCACCCAGTCGGGCACCGGCACGTTCGCGTCGGGAAGCACGCTGACGCTCTCGGGCACCAACACCTATACCGGCGACACCACGGTCAACAGTGGCTTTCTACAGGTCACTTCGGCGGGTTCCTTCAACAACATCACCCGCAAAGTCACGGTCAACTCCGGCGGTTGGGGCACCGTGACGGTGGACGGACTGACTGAAAGCATCAATACCAGCGGCTTCCTCACTGCCTACAACGTGACGAGCGCATTCGCCGGCAGCACGATTCATCTCAACGGGGGCACCGTTCGGTTCGGTCGCAATGGCTCCACCAATCCCTATGTGGCCGGCGGCAATTTCGTGGTCCAGGCCAACAGCGAACTCGACTCGTACAACTCTGACTTCGGCCAAGTTTCCACCGTCAACCAGTTCGGCAGTCTCGACTTTGCGGCCGACGGCTATCAACTTTTTCTCACCGACTACGGGTGTTCGTACAATTACAATCCGAGCGGAGTTCACAGCCAGTTCAACAATTCCACCATCAGCCACAGCGGTTCGATCTACTTATACGCATACGCATACGGCGGAATAAATCCGGGCTTAGAATTTTCCAACACCTCGATTCGCGCGGGCAAGACCGTCACCGTCACGACGTGGCACGATAGCCACTTCACAGGCTACGGGACAGATGGCAAACTCCTCGGCACGCTGGGAGTCGCCACGCTGGGGGGGGCCGAGTTGTTGACCAACAATTCGTTCAACCTGTTCAACTTCCCGACATCGGTGATGACACTGACCGACACTTCAGCTTTCGACACCACTGGCGGCCTGTGGGGCAAATCGGGCACGACCACCATCACGGCCACGCTGGTACCGGCCAGCTCACGGGGGTCGATCGCGGATGGCCAGAGCGCTTCATTCACCTCGGCCAACGCCGGTTATGTCAGCCTGACCGGACTGACGCTTGGCACCACTTATCAGCTGACCCTCACGCTGGCCACTCCAGCCAACCAGGCAACGGCGCTGACGCAGTTGGCCAAGAATCCGGCCTTCAGCCACCTTGCTGCTGCCGGCACCAACCAGGTCACGCTGCGGTTTACGGCCACCGCCGGAAGCAGTTACTTCGTTTGGGACAACGTCCACACGTCGTCCGCCGACTGGTACCTCGGCAGCAATCTAACATCCGTCGCGCTCACCTCCAGTCTGTTATCCGCCTACGACTCGTGGGCGCAAGCCCACGCCGGCTCCGGTGCGTCTAACGAAGATTACAACCACGACGGCATTGCCAACGGGGTTGCCTACTTCATGGGAGCGAGCGGTCAGGCCACCAATCCAGGCGTAGCGGGCGGCAAGGTCACCTGGCCATATCTGAATACCGTCACCTCCTTCCAAGTGCAAGTGTCCGACAACCTGGTTGACTGGCTTCCTGCCAACCCGTCCGACGTCGCTACAGCCCCGCCTCCGAACGGACAGGTGATCTACACCCTGCCAAGCGGCACGGTCAAAAAATTCTGCCGCCTGATGGTCGTGCCATAAAAACGGAAAACCAGTGATATCGCATATGGGTCACTCAGAAAGCGCCAATAAAGATTAAATAGAAGATAGGGAAAAGCGTTAAATGGCAAGAAAATCAACTACCATTGAAGAAACCATGACCGCCAACCTACAAACAACCATGTGGGTCCGAAAGGTAGTTGCCGGATGTGCCCCAAAGGAAAAACATCCCAATGAAGGTCCCATATACGCTTTTTCGGAAATGTGCTCCATCTGCGTCACCGCGCTCGATAGGTTCGGCAACGAAAGCCCGCCGAACTGAAAAATATTTTAACCAGCTCGCCATGACTCTGAAGAAACAACGAACAGATAAATTGCCGAAAGGAAATCGAAATGAAGAAAATGATATTTGCCGCTGCCATGGCAGCGGCGTCCATCTATGACAGATGCTATAGGTAGAGGGAGTGAAAAGGTTAGAACAATACAAAGAAAGGAACGCAATGAGAAAGAAAGGACAGAGCATGAAGTGTATGACGATCACAGTAATTGTTGGTCTGATGTCGGTGGTTGCCTGCCAGGCGGCAGCCAAGCCGCTTAAAGTCTATATCCTGGCCGGGCAGTCGAACATGCAGGGGCACGCGAATGTTTTGACGTTCGATTCCATGGCTGATGATCCGAAAACGGCGCCGATCCTCAAGGAGATGCGCAATGCCGACGGCACACCACTGGTGTTGGATAAGGTTTGGATCTCGCAGATCGGCTGTCTCGGCGATCGCTTTTCGGATTTGAACGAGCAGACCGGCAAACTGAAGGCAGGTTTCGGCGCCTCGGAAAACGAGATTGGCCCGGAATTCACGTTTGGCATTTACATGGAGAAGCGGCTCAAGGAGCCGATCCTGATCATCAAGACCGCCTGGGGTGGCAGGGATCTGGCCTCTGACTTCCGTCCTCCCAGTGCCGGACCCTTTTTGGTCAGCCAGAAATCCATAGACTGGGCCAAACAGCACAACGAGGATCTGAACGAGTTGAGGGATCGGGTCGCCAAGGCGCAGCGCGGCGTGTTCTACCGCCACATGATCGAGCATGTGCGGAAGGTGCTGGCGGATATCAAGCGGGTGGTCCCGGATTACGATCCGAAGCAGGGCTATGAACTGGCCGGCTTCGTCTGGTTCCAGGGGTTTAACGACTATATCAACGAATGGACCTATGAAGACCGGGATCAGCCCGGCGGTTACTCCCTGTACGCGAAATGGCTGACGATGTTCATTCGCGATGTGCGCAAGGATCTGTCGGCGCCGAAAATGCCATTCGTGATTGGAGTCATGGGGATTGACGGCATGAAGCCAGGATTGCACATGCAGCATTTCCGCGCGGCCATGGCCGCGCCGGCGGCGCTTCCTGAATTCAAGGGCAACGTGGTGGCGGTGCAGACGGCACCCTTCTGGGATGACGATCTGGGTACCCTGCAGGTACGAGCTGAAAAGGGCGAGAAACTTACGCCGGAGGAGCAGAAGCGCCTGAAGGCTGGCGTCTCCAACGGGGGCTATCATTATCTTGGTGCCGCCAAAATCATGGCACCCATCGGCAAGGCCTTTGCAGAGGCACTGGTGAATCTCAATACGAGTTCTCAATCTGCGCCGGTTTCTGTGGCGAAAGAGGATGTGAAGGTGGTTGAAAGTGCCACGGGCCTGCGGATAACGTCGAGTTACCTGGATGTCGTGTTGTCGCGCAAGGCACCGGCGTTTGATTCGCTGGGCGTGGACAGTCTGGGATCGCGCAAAGATTTGAAAAACCTTCTGCGCGCGTCAGCAAATCAGCCGACGCCCTATGAGGTTCGGCGTGACGGCGAAAAGGGAAAGCTCGAATATCGGAGATCGGGGCTTCCGGCCGGTGCCGCGCCCACATGGACCATTGAGGTGACCGGGCGGGAGATCCGTCTGGAATCGAAGTTCTCCAAAGAGGCGCAAGGCGAACCGCTGGTCCTGGATTTCGACAACAAGTGCTGTCATGCCACGCTGTTAGGCGTCATGAAGGATGGCGCGGTGACATTGCCTGCAGTCCTTCATATTCCGGGCCACGGCACCTTTCACGTTACTGCGTCTGACATGAATCAGGCATCCTTGGGTTACGAAACGAAAGAACATACTTTTGTGAAGGCGGCCTTTCCTCCCGCCACCGAGGCGAAACCCGTGATGACCTACCGGCTGACTGTGGTGAAAGTTCATCCACCCCTGGCCGGCCTTGAGAAGGATGCCCGTTTCGATCCGATCCGCCGCAACTGGCTGGACGCCCTGCAACTCAACCCTGCAAGCAGGCGGCTTGCGAATCATGCCAGAT
>CAIQXC010000341.1 GCA_903875675.1 Akkermansiaceae bacterium | reverse complement strand
GCAGCAACCGCCGGGTGGGCGGATAGAGTTGGAGAGTAAGTCGCCGCATGACTCATCTGAAAAATTGTGAAAAGCCTCAAATTTCAAGCATTGATAATCAACGGATTACAGCGACTTACTCAGGAGGACTGACCCCATCGTCTGAGGGGTGAGGCTTATTTTTGGGAATACACCAAGGCGGCCGCCACGAAGCCGGAAAACAGAGGATGGGGGTGGTTGGGCTTGGATTGGAACTCGGGGTGAAATTGGGCACCCAAGAAAAACGGGTGACTTGGCAACTCGACGATTTCCACTAACCCTTCTTTGGCCGAGACCGAGGAAATGACCATGCCCGCCTCCTGCAGGCGCTCTTGATAGTCCGGGTTAAACTCGTACCGGTGACGGTGGCGCTCGTGGATGCGCTCGACATTGCCATAGAGCTCGGCAGCCTTGGTGCCGGGTAACAGGATGGATTCGCAGGAACCCAGGCGCATGGTCGCCCCCTTATCTTCCACGCCAATCTGCTCTTCTTGCAGGCTGATGATCGGGTGCGGCGTGTCCTTGTCAAACTCGGTCGAGTTGGCACCTTTCAACTTGCAGACGTGACGGGCAAATTCAATGCTGGCAATTTGCATGCCCAAACAGATGCCAAAATACGGGATTTGTTCTTCGCGGGCATACTTGGCTGCTAGAATTTTCCCTTCGATGCCGCGGTCGCCGAACCCGCCCGGCACCAAGATACCGTCCACGTCACCGAGCACTTCCCTGGCTCCGCGCGCTTCAATGTCCTCGGCTTCCACCCGCAGGATTTTCACCTTGGTATTGTGCTGGGCACCGGCGTGGATCAGTGATTCGTAGATGGATTTGTAGGCATCTAACAAGCCGTATTTGCCAGCCACCGCGATAGTGACTTTGTGTTTGGGATGGATCACGCGCTGGACGAAGCGCTCCCAGCCTTCGAGGGCGGGCGGCGGCGTGTGGCCTAGGCCGATCTTATCCACCACCAGACGGTCGATTTTGTCGCGGCGCAGGTCCAGTGGGCATTCGTAGATCGTGTGGGCAACGTCGCGGAAGGCCACCACATTTTTTTTATCCACGTTGCAGAACATGGCGATTTTTTTCCGATTATCTTCGTCGAGATCGGCCTCGGTGCGGCAGATGATGATATCGGGTTGGATGCCGAGTTCGCGGAGTTTAGCGACGGATTGCTGGGTGGGTTTGGTTTTCACTTCACCGGCGGCCTTGATGAAGGGCAGCAGGGTGACGTGGATGAAGCAGACGTTTTCCTTACCGACTTCGAGGGTGAATTGGCGCAACGCCTCGATAAAAAGCAAGCCTTCCATATCGCCCACCGTGCCGCCAATCTCGGTGATGAGCACGTTGACGTCAGGGTTGTTAGTGGTGACGTCGTGCAAGCGGATTTTAATCTCATCGGTGACGTGCGGAATGAATTGCACCGTTTTGCCAAGGTATTCTCCGCGGCGTTCCTTCTTGATAACCGAATCGAAGACTTGGCCGGATGTCAGGCTGTTCATCCGGGTGAGCACGCCGGATGTGAATCGCTCATAGTGCCCAAGGTCCAAGTCCGTCTCCGCGCCGTCGTCCAGCACATACACTTCGCCATGTTGAAACGGCGACATGGTGCCCGGATCCACGTTGAGGTAGGGATCGAATTTTTGGATCAGCACTTTGAGGCCGCGGTGTTCGAGCAGGGTGCCGATGGAGGCGGCGGCCAGGCCCTTGCCGAGGGAGGAGACGACGCCGCCGGTGACGAAGATGTATTTCATGGGGGTGGGAAATGTGGGTTGTTAGAAAGGATTTGGCCAGTAAGGAGGGCCTCGACCATGCGGGCTTGTTCCGGGGTATCCACGCCTGGCGAGGTATCGGTGGTGGTGATGACGTGGATGGTTGCGCCGTTTTCGAGGGCGCGGAGTTGTTCGAGGGATTCGGCACGCTCCAACGGTGAGGGCGACCAGCTGACAAATTGCTCCAGAAACCGCCGTGTGTAGGCGTAAATCCCCTTGTGACGGAGCACTGTGAGCCCCTCCACTGGGTTGCGGAAGTAGGGCAGCGGCGAACGCGAAAAATACAGCGCCCGGCCATTCAGCGACGTGACCACTTTCACCACGTTGGGGTCTAACACCGCCGCGTCGCTTGGATCCATCGGGTTGGCGGCGGTGGCCATGTCCAAGTCCGGGTTGTTTACCATGGCAGCGGCCAATTCGTCGATGAGCGCCGGATCGATGAGCGGCTCGTCGCCTTGAATATTGATGATGTGGGTGGCGTGTGGCACTGCCTTGGCAGCCTCGGCGATGCGGTCTGTGCCCGTTGGGTGGGCCGCGGATGTCATGGCCACTTGGCCGCCGAAGCCTAGCACTGCTTCACGGATGCGGGGGTCATCGGTGGCAACCAGCAGGGAATCGAGGTTGAAACATGCCAGACAGCGGTCCCAAACGTGTTGGATCAGGGGTTTGCCGGCGATGAGATGGAGGGGCTTGCCAGGGAAGCGCGTGGATGCCCAGCGTGCAGGAAGGATACCGAGAATGTGGTTGGCTGGGGGATGATGGCTCACGCTTGCAAGAGGCTGGGAGATGGTATGCCATCCCCCCCCATCCGGACAAGCCCTGTTTCCTGAAAAATCCCGGTCCCAATCCGTGCAGGCAATTCAAGCCAATTTTTTTCGAAATTTACCACTGGCCGCAGCTGAAAGACAAAGCCATCGGTGCTTGTTCATAGTCCGCGCGACATCAGTCAATCACCATCACCCGTGAGGAGATTATTATGGGAAACATCAGCATCGGTATCAATCTCGAGTTTGTCCGCCATGAAGACAAGTCGTTCGAGTGGGGCGTGAACAAGGCCGCGGAACTCGGCTACGAATATGTGGAACCCATGTTGCACTGGGGCCGGGAATTGCTCAGCGAGGCAGGCTACTTTCACAGCGTCTCGATGCTCGACGACCCATTGCGGATCTCCCGCGCCTGTTCCGCCGCCGGGGTGAAACTCTCCGGATTTTCCGCCCACACCCCCCTGTGCAAGCCGGAAATCAGCACCGAGTATCTCAAACAGGCGATCCGATTCGCCGCCGAATGCGGTGCCCCGGTGGTCAATACCGACGAAGGCCCGAAGCCCGACTGGACGAGCGCCGACGAGGACCACGTGTTGATGCGCTATGTCCTGAAAGAGGCCTCCAAGATGGCCGAACCACGCGGCATTCTGCTAGGCATTGAGCCGCACCAGCAGTACTCGAAACACCCTGACGGACTCGACCGCATCCACGCTCTGGTGGATTCCCCTGCCATCGGCATCAATTTCGACACCGGCAACAGCTACCTCTGCGGCCATGATCCCTATGTCTGGCTGGAACGGGTGGCCGGACGCCTCGTCCACCTTCACGCCAAGGATATTTCCATCAACCAGTCCGATGCCGAACGCGGCCAGGTCACCGGCACCCCGGTGGGTTGCGCCTGCGGCGAGGGCGTCATCGATTGGGCGCGCATCATCGCCATTTGCAAAAAATGCCCGCGAGACATCGTGCTATCCGTCGAGTGTGGCACCGTCCCGCAAGCCGTCACCAGCATCGCCCATCTCAAGGCGCTGCTTTGATTGACAGATCCATGCCCCTGCCATGAAACTTCCGCTCTGCTGTCCGTTGGTCATTGCCTTGATGGTCGTGAATGTTGCTGCCGAGGCCCCGCCGCCCGTTGTCCTGCGTGCCGAAAACGGGCCGATTATCGCGCTGTGGCAAAAGGACGCCAATCCTAACAAACCATATATCTCCCAACTTTATTCGCCGGGCGACAAGCCCGTCCCGTTGATAGAAGACTCGCCGCCGGATCATTTCCATCACCATGGATTGATGTTTGCCATCGGTGTTGATGACACGGATTTCTGGGCGGAAAAGGATATCAAGAACGCGGGCCGACAGGAGTCGGTGGAAGTGAAGCCCGCTCCGGCAGGCAACGGCTTCAACCAGACCCTGCGCTGGCTCGCCACGGATGGGACGAAATTGTTGGATGAAACCCGCCGGGTGCGTGTCCGCGCCACCGGCAAGGGCGCGGAGGCAGTGAACTGGCTCGACTGGGAGTCCGTCCTCGCTCCGGCCGCCGGCCGCACCTCGGTCCGCCTTTTCGGCTCCCATTACTTCGGGCTTGGCATGCGCTTCCTGCCCGCATGGGCCAACAAGGGTGAGTTTCTTTTTTCGAACACCGCTGGCCAGACGGTGGTTCGCGGCGACGAGAAACTCACCCCCGGGGCCTGGGCCGCCGCACGCTGCGAGATCGACGGCCACCCCGTCACCGTGCTGATGATCGATCACCCGGCCAATTCGCGCGCCGTGAAGTGGTTCACGATGGGCACGCCGTTTTGTTATCTATCCGCCGCGATGGGGCTCGAGTCCGCACCGGCGCAACTCAAGGCCGGCGAGCACTGGACGCTTCGTTATGGCCTCGCCATCATCTCCGGACCCGCCGACACCGCCAGGTTGTCAAAACTTGCCGGGGAATGGACAAACACCAACCAGATCTCTGACGAAAAATCGAACCCTACCAAACCATGATCCAGCCATCCAACACCCGCGAGTCAGTCTCTAACATTTCAAGGCGGCATTTTCTCAAAACCGCCGTCGGAGCCAGCACTGTTTTCGCCGTTCCTAATATTTATACAGGTTCCTTGTTCGGCGCAGGCGCGCCTAGCAACCGGGTCAACGTCGGGCAAATCGGTTGCGGCAACATCGGCAGCAACTATCACATCCCGATCTTGAGCAAGATGGAAGACGTGCGCATCATCGCGGTGGCCGATGCCTACAAGAGTCGGCGCGAGGGGGCTGCGGCGAATCTCAACGAGAAGTACGGGGAGAAGAATTTGGTGAAAGCGCACGCGGATTTCCGCGAGATTCTGGCGCGGACGGATATTGATGCGGTCATCATCGGTGTGCACGACCACTGGCACACGCCGATGTCCATAGCGGCGGCCAAGGCCGGCAAGGATGTCTATTGCCAAAAACCGCTGGCGCTGGATTTCAGCCTCACCAAATTGTTGCGACAGACCATCAAGGACAAGCAGCGGATCTTCCAGTTCGGCACCCAATACCGGTCCGGCGGGCCTAACGGCAGGTATCGGCGGATGGTCCAGCTGGTTAGAAACGGCTATATCGGCAAGCTCGAGCGCATCGACCTTTGGAGCCGCGACGTGTCATTCAACGTGGGCAGTTATCACGTCAAGCCCTATGGCTCGGCCATCGAGATACCGGTGCCGGCGGACCTGGATTTTGACGCATGGATGGGGCCATCCGAGATGGTGCCCTACACCGCAGACCGCGCCACAGAATGGGGCGGCTATCATTGCCCCGAGACGTCGTTAGGGTTTCTTGCCGGTTGCGCCATCCACGAACTGGGCCTCGCCCAATGGGCTAACAAAGCTGACCACACCAGTCCCATCCGCTATGCCGGAACGGGCAGCGTCCCTCAAGAGGGGATTTTCCGGACCTTGGAGCGGTGGGACGTGATGTGTGATTACGCCAACGGGGTGAAACTGCGCTTCATGGATTGCCGCACCGCCAAGGCTTCTGTCGCCTCGTCACTCCCCCGGGCCTGGGAAGATGGCGATGGCATCATCTTCCATGGCAGCGAGGGATGGATCAGCGATGCGGAAGGGTTCTGTGCCAGCGATCAGGCACTCTGGAAATTGGATTTCAAGCCCACCGACGAACAGTTGATGATCTCACCTGAACACAATCGCAATTTCATCGATTGCGTCAAATCCCGCCAGGAAACCATCTGCCCCGTTGAAATGGGCATTCGCTGCGATACCATTTGCCACCTCACTGACATTGCGGCGCGCACCGGCCGGGTGATCGAATGGAATCCTGATAAAGAGGAAATCACCGGCGACGCCGATGCCACGAAGATGCTGTCCCGGCCGTCACGGGAAAAATGGCGCGTCTGGTGAGCTGCACCACCGCCGCCTAGAAACCACCCCTGAACCGATCCAATGACCCCCGTGCATCCAACCATCACCCGCCGCCAATTCCTCCGCTCCACTGCCGTCCCGTTGGCGGCCCTAGCCATTCCTGGCTTGTCCGGCCCGGCCAGCGCCGCCCAGGACGCCACTTGGCGGATGCGTCTGGCATTCTCCTCGGTGATGTTTGGCGGACTTCCCATCGAAGAGGCTTGTGAACGTGCGTCCAAACTCGGCTTCGAGGCCATTGATATCTGGTGCCCGTTTGATAGCTGCAAACACCTCGCCGACGCCGCCACGCGCCTCGGCCCCGATGGCCTCAAGCAGTTGCTAGCCAAGCACCACCTTGCCTTGGGCAGTTGCACCACCTATTCCACCCCGGCAGAAACGGTGGGCTTTCCCGCCTACGCCGAGTTCATCGGCAAGTGCGGCGGCGGCCTCGTCGTTCGCGAGTCTCAATACATTCACGTCAAACCGACGGAGCTGACCGCTGCGATGAAGACGTTTTTCGAAAAATTAAAACCCCAAATCGAACTCGCCGCCAAGGCCAAAGTGCGCCTGGCCATTGAGAACCACGGCGACGCCCTTCTCAGCACGCCCGACTCGTTCAAGGCGTTTGTGGATCTCAACCCCGCACCCCAACAAATTGGTTTGGCAGTCGCGCCCTATCACCTCCAGGCGATTCACGCCTCGGTGGAAGATGTCATCGCCACGGCTGGATCCCAGCTGTTGTTTTTCTATGCCTGGCAGAAAGCCGACGGGCTAGACCAGCTTCCGGGCCACGGTCCGGCGGATTTTGTCCCCTGGCTCAAGGCTCTGGCGAAAATCAACTATCAGGGGCTGCTCAGTCCGTTCATGCACGGCGGCCCGCCGCCCGACGATCTCACCCCGGCCATCGCCAAAGCCTGCACGTACCTGAAAACCTGCCACGCCAAAGCAATCGGCAGCTAGGACCGGGCGGAATGTCCCGCCGGATCGCTGAAAAATGCGCGCGCCGCCTGCCGTAGTGGCGGGATGAAATTGCCCCAGCTAGCCTTGGCCACCGCTATGGGTCTTGTATGCTCAATGGTGGGCGGTTTGGCTGACGCCAAACCTAACATTGTATTCGTGCTGGCGGACCAGTGGCGTGCCTCGGCCTTTGGCCATGCGGGAGACCCCAACGTCAAGACGCCCCACCTCGACTCGCTTGCGGCCCAAAGCACGCGCTTTACGAATGCGGTATCGGTGTGCCCGGTGTGCACGCCGTTCCGGGCGGCGCTGCTGACCGGGCGCTTTCCGACCTCGACGGGGATGTTTCTGAACGACCTCTATCTGCCGGACGCTGAGTTATGCATGGGCGAGATCTTCAAGTCCGCCGGCTACGACACGGCTTACATCGGCAAGTGGCACCTGGACGGTCATGGCCGCAGTTCCTATATTCCGCCCGAGCGCCGCCAGGGATTTGATTACTGGAAGGCCGCCGAGTGCGATCATAACTACAACCACTCGCATTACTACGCCGGATCCTCACCCGAAAAACAATATTGGCCCGGCTACGACGCCTTCGCCCAAACCGCCGACGCCCAACAATACCTCCGCGGCCGCACCCCTACCGACAAACCATTCCTGCTCGTCCTAGCCTTCGGCCCGCCGCATTTCCCACACGACACCGCACCGCCAGAGTACCAGTCAGTCTATCAGCTTGATAAACTAACACTCGCCGGCAACGTCCCGGCGGCGTCCTCCGCGGCGGCGCGCAAGGAATTGGTAGGTTACTATGCGCATTGCACGGCGCTGGACAAATGCGTCGGCGACCTGCTTGCCACGCTCAAGGAAACCGGGTTGGACGAGCGCACACTGGTGGTGTTTACCGCCGATCATGGCGAGATGATGGGCGCTCATGACGTCTCGCCCCGAATGAAACAATGGCCCTATGACGAGGCCGTCAATGTCCCGTTCCTCCTGCATGACCCGCAGGCCGCGCCACGGGTCGTCAGCACTCCGCTCAATACCCCAGATATTCTGCCGACTTTGCTCGGGT
This sequence comes from Akkermansiaceae bacterium, assembly GCA_903875675.1. GTDB lineage: Bacteria > Verrucomicrobiota > Verrucomicrobiia > Verrucomicrobiales > Akkermansiaceae > Luteolibacter. Next base: position 20,340 of record CAIQXC010000341.1, on the reverse strand, counting down.
TGGCGGATGTGGCGGTTCCCCACAGCGTCGAGGGCGATGACCTTTCGGCTGTAGTTAGGGGCAGCGGCAACGGCCCGGATCGAGCCGCCTTGATGATGAGTGTGTCCCCGTTCATCCCGCATTTGGTCGAGTATCGCGGCATTCGCACCAACCGCCACACTTATGTGCGAAACCTCGCCGGGCCTTGGTTGCTCTTTGACAACCAAACCGATCCCCTCCAATTGCATAACTTAACGGATGATCCGGACAGTGCCGGGTTGCGCCAAATCCTCGACGCGCGCTTGGATGCCGCGTTGAAGCAGGCCGGCGACAGCTTCCGCCCGCGCCAGTACTACCTCGACAAGTGGGGTTACATGGTGGAACCTCAAGACAGTATTTCCTATGCGCCTAACGCCCGTGTCCAAAGCCCGCGGCCGCAACCCGCGCCTTAGCAGTCACATCTACCATGCGACTCCATACACGAGGTGATCCTTCACTTCAACTTCTCCTCTATCCCGCCCCACTTCTTGTCCGTAGCCATGACGAAGCGGCACTTCCCGTCGCTGAGTTCCGCCCACAGTTCGCCCATGTCTCGGTCCATCTTGGCGGCGGCATAGATCACCTTCGGGCCGTCATGCGGCGGCAGCAGTGCGAGCACCCGAGCCGTCAGCACATTGCCGCCGTCTGCGGACTTGTCCCATCCATCTGCTCGTAGCCTGCCAGGTCAAAGTGACACATGGTGCGGCCCGTCTCCGGTGTGGCGATGCCGATGGTGGACATAACACGCAGGTTGGGGCTGCTGAAAAGCCAGTGGCGGCGGAGAGAATCTTGAAACCGCGAGGTTCTCCGTTTGCAATAGCTAGTTCCGGGCATAGATTGACCAAACAACCATGTTCCGACTCCAATTAGGAAAGGCTTGCTCATGACTGAGCTCGACTTCGCGCGCTCTCAGATGGCGATGTCGCTGGGCTTTCACATCGTCTTTGCGGCGCTGGGGATCGGCATGCCAGTGCTCATGGCCATCGCTGAGGGCTTGTATCTCCGCACCAGCGAGCCGATCTATCTTGATCTTTGCAAACGCTGGGCGCGCGGCACCGCGATTTTGTTCGCAGTGGGCGCGGTATCTGGCACGGTGCTGTCATTCGAACTCGGATTGCTCTGGCCGGGATTCATGAAAGAAGCCGGACCAATCATCGGCATGCCGTTTTCCCTCGAAGGTTTCGCCTTTTTCACCGAAGCAATTTTCATCGGTGTCTATCTCTACGGCTGGAAACGTCTCTCACCATTGCTGCACTGGCTCTCCGGCGTTGTCGTCGCGATGAGCGGGATCCTCTCCGGCGTGTTCGTGGTGGCAGCCAATGCGTGGATGAATGCGCCGACGGGCTTTAAATGGGTGGACGGCAAATTCACCGATATTGATCCCATCGCGGCGATGTTGAATCAGGCGAGCCTGCATGAGGTGCTGCACATGACGCTGGCCGCGTTGGTGGCGACAGGCTTCGCGGTGGCGGCCATCCATGCCTTCCTCCTTTTGCGCAATCGCGAAAGTCGCTTTCATAGCCGCGCGCTGGGCATGTCCTTGGCCGTCGCCTGCCTCACTATTCCACTACAACTCATCAGTGGCGACCACAGTTCCCGGGTCGTCGGCCGCCTGCAACCGGCGAAGCTCGCGGCGATGGAAGCCCACTACCGGACCCATGCGGGAGCGCCTCTGCTGATCGGAGGGATTCCGGATGATGAAACGCGCACCACGAATTATGCGCTCAGTATCCCCCGGGGATTGAGTTTGCTGCTCGCCCACGATCCGAACGCCAGCGTCAGCGGATTGGAAGAGATTCCCCAGGCCGACTGGCCCAACGTGCGCATCGTCCATGGGGCTTTTGATATCATGGTCGCGGCAGGCATGGCGATGCTGGCCGCGGCGGGGTGGGTCGGATGGCGCTGGTGGCGCAAATGTCCCCTGGCCGAATCTCCCTGGTTGCTGCGGGTGCTCGTCGCCGCCGGTCCTCTTGGCTTCGTGGCGATCGAGGCCGGGTGGGTGGTTACCGAAGTTGGCCGCCAACCATGGGTCATCTATGGTGTGATGCGGACTGCTACTGCGGTGACGCCGATGCCGTGGTTGGTGCTGCCATTCGTTATATTCTCGTTGTTATATGTATTTCTCGGCTTCATCGTGTGGTACCTCCTCCAGCGTCAGTTTTTGGAAACGGAGAATTCGCCCGGCTCGATCTAATTTGCAGATACCATGCTTGAATTGACCATTGCCATCTGCATCGTGGGATCGCTGATTCTCTACGCGATCATGGGCGGCGCGGACTTCGGCGGCGGCATGTGGGATTTGCTGGCGTTCGGCCCCCGTGCGGCACGCCAACGGCAATCCATTGCCGACGCCATCGGCCCCATTTGGGAAGCCAATCATGTCTGGCTCATTCTCGTGGTGGTGCTGCTGTTCACCGGGTTTCCAATGGGATTCGTTGGCATGATGACCGCCTTGAACATTCCCATCAGTGTGATGGTGATTGGGATTGTGCTGCGTGGCTCAGCCTTCATTTTCCGCAAATACGACTCCCAATCCGATGCCGTGCAACGCCGCTGGGGTTCGGTCTTCGGCATGGCCAGTTTCGGCACTCCGTTCCTGCAGGGGGTGATTCTGGGAGCTTTGGCAACCGGTAGGATCCGGCTGAGAAACGGTCAGCTTGTTAGCGGGTTCTTTGATGGTTGGCTGACCTGGTTTTCGCTCTCCTGTGGGGTCTTCGCGCTCGGGCTGTTCTCGTTTCTGGCGGCCACCTATCTGACCGTTGACACCAAGAATGAACCGGATTTGCAAGAAGATTTCCGACTGCGGGCACTGTGGTCCGGCATCGCCCTGGCACCGATTGCCGCGGTGGTCTTTCTCGTTTCCAAAGCCGGAGCGCCGGAGATGTATCATGGTCTTACCCACTGGTGGGCACCGATGTTAATGGCGTGGACGAGCCTGCTGGCCATCAGCGCGCTATGGGCGCTTTGGCGCAGGAGGTTTGGCTTGGCAAGAATCGCCGCCATCGGACAGGTCACTCTTATCCTGGTCGGCTGGAGCCTAGCGCAGTATCCCCATCTCATCGTTCCGGATGTGACCGTCAGCAACGCCTGCGCGCCTGAAATCACCCTGCGCCTTCTGGTCCTGGCCTTGGGCGCCGGTGCCATTGTCCTGTTGCCATCGCTGGCATTTCTGTTTCATCTATTCAAAGGCAAAGCGAGCCATTGATTCGGTGCGACCGACATGCCATGCCCAATTCTTGCTAAGAAATTACTTCTACGATTGGCGCACATGTGGATGCTGAAGCAAAACCCGCAGGATCCAAGGGGGGCAAAGCGCCACCGATGTAGGTTTTCACCCCATGGACAATCCCTCACCTCTGCTTGAGGCTGTGTGGACACGATGTTCGGCGAGGGGATAGAACCTCCATTGAAGAAATGACCTGAATTATGGAACCCAGCCAGCCCATTGCTATGAACTCCAATTCCTGCGAACCTGCCCGCTGCGTCGTTGCCATGGCGGCGTCAGTCGGCGGATTGAATGCCTTGTCCGTCATTCTGGGAGCCTTGCCGGCGGATTTTCCGGCTGCCATCGCCATCGTGATGCACCTTTCGCCCGATCATAAAAGTCTGTTGGCAGAAATCCTGAAGTGCCGCACCCAGTTGGCGGTCAAACAGGCGCAGACAGGCGACATGTTATGCAATTCGTGTGTGTTTGTTGCCCCACCTAACCACCATCTAACAGTGGTAAAAGGCGGGGTGCTTGAGCTTTCCACCAGTTCTGCGGGAAAAATCCATTATGCCCGTCCGTCCGCCGAACCACTGTTTTTCTCAGTGGCGGAGTTCTATCATGAGCATGCCATTGCGGTGGTCCTCACGGGTGGTGACGGTGACGGCTCGATCGGTGTGCAAATCATCAAAGAGAAGGGCGGGGTTGTGATCGCTCAAGACCGCCTCACCTCGCGGGATTTCAGCATGCCGGAGACCGCTATCAAAACCGGCGATGTAGATTTCATTTTACCATTGGATCGGATTGCTCACAAGTTGATCCAACTGGTAGATGCTGGCAGAGGGCTGAAGGGCAGTCATTAGATCGCCCCGGAGACCGTGATTTCTCCAGTCTTTGCTGGTAGCCTAGCAACTGGCCCGATTTCTGCGACCTTTGCCAAAAGCAGGTATTCAGGAAGTCGCAAATGCTAGATGTCATGGATTTGCTTGGGAGGGAAGGCGGCGCGCAGGGCATTGAGTACGGCCAGCACGTCGATGACTTCCTGCGTGATGGCACCGCTTACCGGGCTTAAATGACCGGTGGCGGCGAACGCCATGCCGATGAAACTCAGCAGCATGCCTCCCACAGCGCTTTGGAGCGCAATGATCCTCATTCGGCGGCTGATATGCATGAACTCGTCCACCTTCTCGAGGGAGTTGTCCATGATCACAACACCCGCCGCTTCTGCCGTGACGTCACTATTCTGTCCGATGGCCATGCCAACTGTGGCTGCCATCATGGCCGGGGCATCATTGATCCCATCACCGACATAGAGGGTTTTCGCTTTAGCCGTTTCCTCACGGACGATGGCGAGCTTCTCTTCGGGCTTTTTCTGCGCATGGATGACAGTAATGCCCACCTGATCAGCCAGGTATTGCACCTCCGACTCGCGGTCACCCGACACGAGCATCACGCGTGTGAATTGATGCTTCGGCCCCAAGTGACTCACAAAGCCGCGGCTCTCTGCACGCGGGGCATCGCGAAAGCGCAGGGCTGCGGCATAACGCTGGTCAATCACAACCACGCATTCGAGCCCACCAGCGATCGGCGGGAGTTGATCCGAGCCCGCCACCTTGAGAGCCGCCAATTGGCCCCGGCTGATGACCTGCACCTGGCGGCCGGAGACGGTACCGCGCAACCCCAGCCCGGGAGGTTCTCCCACATCGCTGGCCTCCGGCAGTTCAATACCGGCCTCCTTCGCTGCTTCACCAATGGCCCGCGCCAAGGGATGTTTTGAATAGCGTTCCAGGCCCGCCACGAGTGTCAGAACCTCTTTCTGGTCAAAGCTCTGGGCGATGATCTGTTCAGTCAACTTGGGCTCGCCGTAGGTGAGTGTCCCTGTTTTGTCAAAGATCGCAGTCCGGCAGCCGGCGATCTGTTCGAGCACGACTGGACTTTTTACAATGATTGCGCGTCGGGCACAGAGCGAAATCGACCCCATGATGGCAATGGGAATTGCGAGAAGCAAGGGGCAAGGCGTAGCAATGACCAGCACCGCAAGAAAGCGAAGCGAATCCCCGCCGAACACCCAGGCTAACACGGCCACCGTCAACGCCACCGGGGTGTAAATGGCACCCAGTTGATCGCCGAGTCGCTGCAACTGGGGTCGCTTGCTTTCGGATTCGCGCATCACCTCCATGATTTTGGCATAGCGCGAATCAGCCGCGACCTTGGTTACACGAATGGTCAAAGCCGACTCACCGTTGATCGCGCCCGAAATCACCGCAGAGCCGGAAGTTTTGGCAATTTGGAACGGTTCGCCTGTCAGGTACGATTCGTCCATCATGCCATGCCCTTCGGTCACCACGCCATCCACTGGACAGATGTCATGCGGATAGATCACAAGTGTGTCTTCCACGGCCACCTCCTGCAGCGCCACGTCGTTGATTTCAGAGGCCTGTTTGCGATGGGCGGTCGATGGCATCCGCTTGGCCAGCGCGGCCAGCACCGAGGAGGCGCTCCGCAACGCATAACTCTCCAACGCTTCACCTCCGGCGAGCATCAACACAATGATGGAACCCGCAAGATATTCGCCAAGGACAATTGAGGTGATGATAGAAATTCCACCCAAGAGATCGGAACCGAATTCACGTTTGAGAATCTTCCGCAGCAACTCGTAAAGCAGCGGCAGTCCCCCGAGTATAAACGTAACCAGCAAGGGAATACGATAGGTGCCAGCAGGCGAATGGAAGCCATAGCGAAGCCCCAAATGCGACAAGATTGCCACAATGGAAAGTGCGGCAATGATCGTCGACTTGTGCTGCCACACGCCGGTCGGTGAAGACGAAACCTCTTTCATATCTGCTTGTCCATCTCTTGCCTTTGCAAATACTCGTAGATCTTCGCCGCCCCGAGAAGAAGCAATGCGGGTGGCACCAGCGCTGAAAGCACGCGGACCTGCGTGACAAGGATAGCACGCACCGGAAGCCGGTGAAGAAAATAGCCAACTGCGACTGCGCCGAGCACCGCTCCCGACGGGGACCTACGAATTTGATTCTGGCACCGCTGATAACGGTGGCGGACGTCTTGCCGCGCGTTGCACAACAAAACATGGATCCCTTCCTCCATGGACAGTGGCTCTTCCGGTTGGTTTGATGTTCCGGTCATGGCTTACCAAAATTTGAGGTTGCTGCCGACGCAACCGATTTGCGCGGATAAGGAGTCAACAGTGCGTCCCGGGTGAAAGCGATGCACTCGATCCATTGCTTTTCCCGCGCCATCCCGCGCCGAATCATATCCCTCGTGAAGTCGTTGCGCGACGGGAGCGAGTGCGGCGATAATGGCCTTGTGCGCGGAGTCCAAAGGCTCATCCACATACCGTTGACGGGGCGTAGGCTGTCGCCGGGCCATCATAAGCAGGCAACCGATGGCCGCACCGAAGGCGAGGGCTCCCACGACAACAAGCACTGGATTTTGACGCACATACTCTTTGGAGTTCGTCAGTGTGTCCTCGGCTTTCAGCGCCGTTGATTGATACATTTCCCTAGCCGCGTCCTTGGTGGCATCCACTGCGTGCTGCGCATATTCCTTGGTGCGCTCGACGCCTTCCTCGACTTTCGACGAGAGTGTCTTGTAGCCGTTCTTGGCTGCATCGGTGACATCCTTGGCTGCGTCATTTACGGCATCTATGACGTCATTTGCGGCAACGGTGGCACGGCGGACAGTTTCCTCGGCTACGTCAGTGGCCTGACGTGCAACTTCCCTAGCGGCTTCTGGTAGGTGGTTCATGGGTGGCTTTGAGTTGAGTGAAAGTCGGTGCTCATTGGCTTGATCTGCCGGGTGAAGTGTCGATTGGCTTTATGCTATTTGTCATAAGGCATGACAATACGCACGGACCTTTTCGCAGCACTATGGGGTGTTCACCCCAAAGCCGAAGCTCCGGCACCGGCTCAAATCCTGCCAAGTAAGAACAGAACCAGCAGGATGATCAGAACCAGCGGCCGGTATGACTATCATATATATACAAATTCATGGTTTGATCTAAAGGGGGATTTGTGACAGCCCCCTCATGGGGGTGTTCACGCCCATGGCGTCACCGCACGGCGGTGGATTGCGCACAAATTTTCTAGACGGCAGAACGCGCGATCAAGATTAGGGTTTGACCCTATTGTGAACGAAGCACGTGCATTGTACTTTCTCACCCTGTGCAAGCAAACAAGCTTAGATCAGGAGCAGACAAACACATCACCAACCAAACACCCCAAACATCTATGAAAACCAAATCAATCACGACGCTCGCCTTGTGCGGCATGTTGCTGACCGTTCCATACGCCATGGCAGCTGAGAAAGACACCTTGAACGCATCCGATGCGAGTTTCATCAAACACGCGGCGTCTGACGACGCGGCCGAAGTGAAGCTCGCGGAACTTGGCGCGAAAAAAGCCGACAGGGCTGACGTGAAAGCGTTTGCCGAGATGCTCGTCATGGACCACACCAAGTCTAACGAAGAACTGGCCAAGTTGGCGACAACTAAGGGTGTGGAACTGTCCGGCGTGATTGAACCCGCCAAGGCCAAGGGGTTCCAGAAGCTGGAGAAATCCAGCGGGACCGAATTCGACAGCAAATTCCTCTCCGAGATGGTGAACGATCACAAGATGTGCGTAAGCAACTTCGAGAAAGCGTCCAAGGAAGCCAAGGATACTGACGTGAAGGCCTTCGCGAACGCGTTGCTTCCGACGCTCAAGGCCCATCTTGTAAAGGCCAGGGAGCTAAGCCTTGTGAAAACCGCAGGCGGAAAGACTGACCCGGACAACACGGCGCGCAACGTGCGTGATCGCGATGGAAAGGAGCTGACACCGTTTGACCAAGGCAGCAGCAGGAGCGATACGGAAATCACAGCGGCCATTCGCAAGGAAATCATGGCTGGAAAAGATATGTCATTGAACGCCCAAAACGTGAAGATCATTACGCAAAACGGCAAGGTCACCCTTCGCGGTCCGGTCAATAGCGCAGAGGAAAAACGACTCATCGCTGAAATCGCCCGCAGTCTTGTGGACCCCAATCAAGTGGACTGCCTGCTCGAAGTGAAGTGAAGACCGCTCCCGGTCCCAATCAATTCTGCTAACAACAAACAATAAGCCAAAGAAAACAAACACTATGTCCAAGAAATCCGTATTCTGCTTCGCCACCTCACGCGACCAGGCCGATTGCATCGTCGATAGCCTCAAAACCGCGAACTTCTCGAACAACGACATCTCAGCGCTGTTCGCTGACAAAGACACGAGTCACGACTTCGCTCACGAAAAAAACACCAAAGCTCCTGAGGGGGTCGTTACGGGCGCTGGCACGGGCGGCGTCATCGGTGGAACCTTGGGCTGGATCGCGGGCATTGGCGCACTCGCCATTCCTGGAATCGGACCCTTCATCGCCGCAGGTCCGATCATGGCCGCCCTCAGCGGTGCCGCCATCGGCGCAGCCATGGGTGGAATTGCAGGCGGCCTGATAGGTCTCGGCGTTCCTGAGATCGAAGCCAAGCGCTATGAAGGCAAGCTGAAGGAAGGCAACATTCTCATTTCGGTACACACCGACAACTCGCAGGAAATCACGCGGGCCAAGGACATCTTCACCAACGCAGGGGCGCATGACATCTGCACCACTGGTGAATCTACCACACCGAATGCGCACGATGTGAAGAAGAGCGGTGAATGCCGCACTCCAGGCACCTTGAAGTTGCAGGAGCTAAGCGGTCGGGCGTCTATTGATAGGCTTTAACCGCCAGAAATCAGCGCTGGCCGCGACAACCGCAGCCGGCGCGACATATAACGGCCCCTGCAACCGGTGACGCGGTTTAAGGGGCCCAGAGCCACTAACCATCCAACTCAAATGATCGCAATTGTAATACCATCCGTTCTAGCAGCCGTAGGATACTCGCTGATGTACCTGATCGGAGGCGGGGGCCTTGGCGTCGCCATCCTCATCTTCTTCATCGCAAAAATGTTTGGCAAGTGAAAAAGCACCGGTGGTAATGAACATGAATTTCCTATTTGATCGGCAATGATGCCGATGGCGTTGCAGCGGTATTTGGTCCCCGCCCGACGCCGGGATGAACAAAGTCACACACTAAACCAGTAATCATGATCGTTTACATACCGCTCACAGAAAGCGGTCAATATGCTTGACCATGACCCATCAATAACAACCGGATCTGCTCTGACCGAGGTGCGGTCCACACCCCGAGCAACCACGTTTTCGCTCGCGGCGAATTACGATCCTGAACTGGTTCCGCAGCTTGCCGCCTATCCGGTGGATGAAGTTTACGGCAAGTTTCCCACCGACGGTATCAGTGGAGGTCGTCCCCGCTACTTGGCGACACCGCTTTCGGAAATAGATCTGCAGAGTTACATTCGTCTTCTCGAGCAGCATGGTATTGCCTTCAACTATCTCCTGAACGGCGCTTGTTTCGGTAACCGTGAATGGACCCGCTCCTGGCAGAAGAGGATGACGGACCTGCTAACCAAGTTGGGCGAATGGGGCGTGCGCCGGGTTACCGTATCCACTCCTTTTCTGCTGGAACTGATCAAGCGCCGCTTCCCAGAGTTCAAGGTCAGAGTCGGGATTTATGCCCAGGTGGACACGCCCCGGCGTGCCCGATTCTGGGAAGACCTCGGGGCGGATGCCATCGTTTTGGAGAGCTTCTCGATCAACCGGAACTTTCGCCGTCTGGCGGCGATCCGCCAGGCGGTCCGTTGCGATCTGGAACTGATCGCGAATCACGTTTGTCTCATGAACTGTCCGATGCAGACCTATCATCAGAATGGTTTCGCCCATGCGTCGGACGAAACCAGCACGCTCTTCATTGATTACTGCTTCATGCGCTGTTCGCGGTTGCGCTTGCAGGATCCTTCGCAGTTCATCAAGTCGGCGTGGATTCGACCGGAGGATCTCGCGGTTTATGAAGCGATGGGATACACGTCCTTCAAGCTTCTCGAACGGGGGATTCCGTCGGCGGAGCTATTGCGGCGCGTCAAGGCTTACAGCGAGCGGCGGTTCGATGGCAATCTGGCCGAGTTACTGCGCTATCGCAGGCTGGTCTCGTGGCTGGTCAGGTGGACGCATTGCTCATCTGCACCTGCACAGGCTACCTCTGTCCCGGTGTGACCAGCTATGTCGCGGAGCAACTCGGGCTGCGCAACGATGTGTTCTTGCAGGACTTGGTGGGCCTGGGTTGTGGGGCCGCAATTCCCTGCCTCCGCGCAGCGCAAGCCGTTTTGGCGTTGCAGCCGACGGCAGTGGTTGCGTGTGTGGCGGTGGAAGTGTGTTCGGCAGCGTTCTATTTGGATGACGATCCCGGTGTGCTGGTCAGCGCATGTTTGTTTGGCGACGGGGCTGCCGCCACCATCTGGCGTGGAACGCCGGGACCGTGCGGCCTGCGGTGCGATAGCTTCACCACCCTGCATCAACCTGAGAACCGGGATCGCATACGGTTTGAAATGAAAGATGGCAAATTACGCAACTTGCTTGATGTCGCAGTGCCCAAGCTGGCCGCCGCTGCCGTGGAAAGCTTGTTAGCGGACGAACGCAAGCGTGCCGGGGTCCGATCCATCACCCGCATGATCGCGCACGTCGGCGGACGTGACGTGCTCGATGCGATTGAAAAATCCTGTCATGGCTTCGATCTGACCGCCAGCCGAGAGATTTTGCGGGAGTGCGGCAACGTCAGCAGCCCTTCGGTGCTGTTCGCTCTGGAGCGGGCCTTGCGCGACGGGTCGCCCGATGAAGAAGGCGACTGGTGGCTGACGAGCTTTGGAGCCGGCTTCAGCGCCCACGGCTGTCGTGTCGGAATTTGATGGATGACGGACGAAATGCCCCTCCGCGAATTTCCGAACATTTAGCCACTCGAAAGGCGTTACCGGCATAGCGTGTGAAGACGTCATTCAACGTGTGGCCACCACCGAGCGATGCCTCAAGTTCCATGCATGTGCCGAGCGCGGCCAGCTTGCCCAGGTGCATGATTGCGATGCGGTCGCAATGACTTTCCGCTTCCTCCAGATAATGGGTGGTAAAGAACAGGGTCATGCCGTATGCGTTCCGCAAATCGGTCAGATGCTTCCAGACCGCATCACGCGCAATCGGGTCCAGTCCGACCGTCGGTTCATCGAGGAAGAGCACCCGGGGACGATGCAGCGTGGAAAGGGCGATTTCCAGAACGACTTCACTCATGTGCGAATCAGGATTCTGCGGCTCTTGGCTGCGGTAGTCTATAAGATAAACACCCCATGACGGGCCAACCATGACCATCAATCTGCACAGCTTGGCCACTCCCTAGTTCTGATATTTCCTTTTGCGAATCTGGACGGCATACCTTAGCTTTGCTGATGATCAACACGGAGTTCTAAACTGAACAGGCCGAGGCAACTCGCCCTCTATCGCCTGCCATACCTGTTGGCGAGTTTCGCAGCAAGATCATCAAGCCTTAGCGGCTTGGAGAGGAATTCGTCCATCCCGGCGGCGAGGCATCGCTCGCGCTCGCCGGGAAGCACGTTGGCAGTAAACGCGATAATCGACACATGGCCATCCGCAGATGCCTCGACCTCCCGGATCTTCCCCGTGGCCTCAAGACCGCCCATCATCGGCATCGCGATATCCATGAGGATGGCTGAGAATTTTCCCGGCACGAACACCTCGACTGCCTTTTCCCCACTGGCCGCGAATTCGACGCGGTAACCGAGTCTCTCAATCATTTTGCCTGCGATCATGCGGCCGACCCGGTTATCATCCACCACGAGCACGAGGCCTTTATCCGAGGGGGGGAGTGACTTGCCAGTTTGGATCGGAGGGCACGGCTCTATCAGCTCTGAATGATTTCTTTCCCGATCCGAGATATGGGACAGCGCGGAGGCATTCTCCCGGGCTCGATGCGCGGCAGATTCCAGCGGGAAGCGAAAGGTGAATAGGCTTCCTTTTCCAGGAGTCGAGGCGGCAGTGATGGCACCGCCCATGGCTTCGGCGATGCGTTTGGATATCGCCAGTCCGAGCCCGGTGCCTCCGAACCGGCGACTTCCCTTCGAGTCTGCCTGCACGAATGGTTGAAACAGGCGGCTAAGGTCTTCGGAAGAAATCCCGATGCCGGTGTCTTCGACAGAAAAATCCAGGTATCCTCCTCCGTCGGAGCCGGTCGCAACGTGGAGGACAACCGATCCTCTAGCTGTGAATTTGACGGCGTTGCCGAGAAGATTGATGAGGATCTGGCGCATTCTCAGCTCGTCGCCGGTGATGGATTCCGGGGCATCGGCTGCCAATTCGCAACGGAGTTCGACCCCTTTTTCGGCAGCTGCTTTTCGGACGGTATTCTCTGCCGTTTTCACGAGGTCGGCCACCGCCAGTGGCGCAACATGGATCGCCAGCGTGCCCGCCTCAATGCTGACGAAGTCAAGGATGTCGCTGACGATGGCCAGCAGGTGCTCGCCGCTGGAACTGATTATCTTGACATAGTCCATTTGCTCGCTGTCAAGGGCGCTGTCGGCGAGGAGTTCTGTAAATCCGAGCACTCCGTTAAGCGGGGTGCGCAGTTCATGGCTCATGACACCGAGGAACTCGCTCTTTGCCCGGTTAGCGGCCTCGGCGCAGGGGAGGGCTGCGGCCAGACTGGCTTCTATGGCTTTGCGCTTGGTAATGTCTTCCTTGATCGCAAGTAAGCGGACCGTTTCTCCCCTGCCGTTCTGGATCGGCGAGATGGTCGCCCTCTCCCAATAGAGCGAGCCATCCTTGCGCTTGTTGTGAAACTCGCCCTGCCAGACTTTTTCCGACGTGATGGTAGCCCAAAGATCGTGGTAAAATTCCGCATCCTGCTCACCAGATTTGAGAATGCGGGGGTTCTTACCCATGGCCTCGGCCACTGTGTAGCCGGTAGTTTTTTCAAAGGCGGGGTTCGCATACTCAATGTTTCCACACATGTCAGTGATGACGATCGTGTTGGCGCTTTGCTCGACCGCCGCCTCGAGATTGAGCAAAGACGCTTCCAATCTCTTGCGCTCGGTGATGTCTTGGATGGTGCCGATCATCTTTGTGAGGCGATTGGCATCATCGATTTCCAGCATACCCATCCCATGTACCCATCGCTCCGCCTGATCGTCCTGGCGGATGATGCGGTATTCCTTGGCGAACGGCTGCCGCAGCCCGATCACGTAGTTTGTGAAGTAGTCCGCCATCATCGCTCGATCATCGGGATGGATCAAGTTAGCCCAGCCCTCCACAGAGCGCTCATAGGCTTCCCCAATCCCAAACAACTGATCCATAACGGCCGAACTTTTCCACAACCCGGTTGAGAAATCCAATGAGTAAACGCCAAATTTTGCAACGCTTTGCGCCTGTGTAAGCAAAGACTCGCTTTCCCACAACTCGTGGGTCCGCTCCTGAACACGACGTTCTAACTCGCACACAGCTGAGCCGTCGTAGATGACTTGGAGGCTGAAGCTAATGCTGTCGCGCATGCGCTCCATCAGATGTACAATCCTCTGGGAATAGGCGTTTTCTTGATTGTCCAGGATGCAGATGGTGCCGAAAATCTCGCCGGTCGGCCAAATGAGCGGAAGTCCCAGGTAGGAAATCATGCCCAGTTCAATATCTGGATTGTGGTCCCAAGCCGGGTCACTCAGGGCATTGGGCACCAGCAACTCGCTCTGGGTACTCATCACGGTTTCACAGTAGAGCCCCGTGCCCAGTGGCATCTTTTCGCCGCGATGGTAAACATTGCCCGCGCTTTGGCTGCTCGTGAACACCTCGATTTTCATGGCATGCACCCGCATGATCCGTGCCGCCGGAATGTCAGCAATTTCTGCTAGCAAGTCGATCGTCTCTTGCCAACTATCGACCACCTTATGCGGCACCTCGATCTTATCCAGAATTGGGGATTGATTCATGGCGTCGTCCGGGAATTGGCTTTTGAGTCGATGGATATTGGGGGCGTTCATAATTCCGTCAATCCGCTAGAAGCCCACAGGGTTGGCTAACGGGGATGCACTAAGCTCTTGGCACGCTTGTTGGCCCTGAAAAGCGGCTGTTTCGTCGGTCATCCGGGTCAGGTTCTTGATGGATTTCATCGTTGTCTAGGGGTAGGGGCTGGGGCTCCGCCCCCCCCCACTTCTACCAGTTCAAACGAATTTGACAAACAGATTCTCAGCACCGTTGACACCGAGCCACGGTCACCATGAAGGCACTCAAATACCTCAGCTTCGTCGGCAAGGTCGCCGGTCTTATCTTCGCCCTCAACGTCATTCCGTTCGTCGATCCCACGGTTGGAATCAGCAACCCTGCTGGGACGGGACTTGCAACCTCTTCGCGAGTCGGAGGGCCACCGGGTGGTTCTATTCCCGTCGGTGTGAAGGAATTCAGGGAAGTCAATTTCGACGACTTCCAGCCCCATGCAATAGGTGCCCTTGAGCGTGCTTACCGAGACCACCGACATCTATGGGCCGCTTCGCAAGGCACGCAGCGCCGCTCGCGGCCCAAGCTGTGCGCAATCCGTTGGGAAACGCAGTTCTCTGTGATAGTTGCTAGAATTGCTAATCCATGAAACGCATCCTCCGACTCGAACTCCTCGACACGTTGTCTTGCCCGAGTAACTCTGCCAATTGGTGTGTGTGGCGCTTGTTCGACGGTCCGATCCCTCCATGGAATTTGACAAGTAGGGTTTAACCCCATTGAACGCTTTCCCACGATGATCCACAGTCTCTCAAGCCTAGCTCCGGGGCAAACTCCGCCGCAGACAGATTCATACCCGAATCTTGCTGTTCTCAGTCCTAATCCCGCCCACTGAGGCAAATCAATAACACATACCATGAAACTCACCAGATCCATCATTATCGCCTTCTTCGCCGTATTTGCTGCAGGCTGCAACAAAGAAAAGGCCGCCATCGACACCCAAACAGAGGCCACCAAAGACGCTATCGACAAAACCAAGGACGCCGTGGACGCCTCCGCTAGAAATGCCAAGAAGGAAGCCGACGCAAATGCCGCTATCGACAAAGCGAACATTGAGGCTAAGAAGCTCAGCGTGCAAGCACAACTCGAAGCCGACAAGAGGAAGGTCGAGGCCGATGCTGCCGCGGCCAAGGCAACGATCGACGCGGACAAGAAATAGCTCTCATCT
The DNA here is from genome assembly GCA_903875675.1 of Akkermansiaceae bacterium. Taxonomy (GTDB): domain Bacteria; phylum Verrucomicrobiota; class Verrucomicrobiia; order Verrucomicrobiales; family Akkermansiaceae; genus Luteolibacter. Next base: position 4,990 of record CAIQXC010000341.1, on the reverse strand, counting down.
ATCCGGCCGCTTTACGATTCACTTCTGAAAAACAACCAATGGGAAAAAGAGAAACACTCTATGAAAACAGGATTCGTACAGGATATTGAAAGTCTCGCCATCAGCAATAAGCAGTTCCGCAAAGTACTCTATACGGCGCAGCACTGCCAACTCGTCGTCATGGCCCTCAACCCCAAGGAGGAAATCGGAATGGAGGTCCACAAGCTCGACCAATTCTTCCGGGTGGAGGAAGGCTCTGGCGAGGCGGTTCTCGACGGTGCGCGTACCGCGATCCGGACCGGTTTCGCGGTGATTGTCCCGGCAGGGACTAATCACAATATTATCAATACCGGAAGTGTTCCATTGAAGCTTTACACGCTCTATGCTCCGCCCAATCACCGTGACGGCGTTGTTCATTCCACCCGCGCCGACGCCGAAGCTGACCAAGAGCACTTCGACGGCAAAACCACTGAATAACCCCTACCCATCCATTCCAATCCATGAAAACCACATTACTGTTGTCGCTGTGTTTATTCCCATTAGTCGTATCAACCGTTTCCTGCAGGGAAAAGGGGCCGGCGGAAAAGGCCGGTGAAAGTGTCGACAAATCGGTCGAAAAAGTGAAAGACACCATCGACCCGAAAGGGCCTCTTGAGAAAGCGGGCAAAAAGGTGGATAATGCTTTGGATAAATGATTTGAATACGCAAATGTCGGCCCGTGAGAACGGTTCACCATGGGTGCCCACAACATCGGACAATCGCGTCATCATCGGCCTGATCAAGCGCTTCCAGCTACGCGACGAGCTGCTCGGCGCGTCAACGAAGCGGGTACGCACGGACAAGCTGTTCACCATCGGACGCATGGCCTCGCCCCCACAGGCATTGCAAGACCAGCGGTCGGTTTGAAATGATCCGGCCGGATTGAGATGTAACGCAACCCTGATTTCGCGGACCTTGTAACTCACCCCCACTCGTCATGATCCAAGTACCCTCCACCCTACGCAACTGGCTGGCATTGCTCGGCTTCATCTTCGTCACGTTCTGTGCGCCACTGTTTGGCGCGGCTGCGATGCCGGGGGAGTGGTATGCGTCGCTCAACAAGCCAGCGTGGAATCCACCGGCATGGGTGTTTGGTCCGGCGTGGACACTGCTCTATTCGCTGATGGCGGTGGCTGTGTGGCTGGTGTGGAAGCGCGATGGCTGGAGGCAGCCACTGAGGTTCTACTTCGTGCAACTCATACTCAACGCCGCGTGGACGCCGATCTTCTTCGGGGCGCATCAGTTGGGCTGGGCCTTGATCGAGATCCTGGTGCTGTGGACCTCAATTCTGTTGACGATGCTGAGCTTTCACCACGTCAGCAGACCGGCCGGATGGTTGTTCGCTCCATATCTCGCATGGGTCACATTTGCGACCATACTTAACTTCACCCTCTGGCACCTCAACCCGGCGTGAGATTTGGATTCCGCAGTATGCCCATGCCCATCCTCAGCACCCATCGCGTCATTTCAATGCCCTCAATTCGCTTTGATAAGCAACTGATTCCTGTCCCGGGCGTTGCTGGTCAACGCCAGAGTTTCCAGCACGCCCCTCCCATGATTGGACGGCCGCTGACCTAGAATGAATCGCTGGCCCTTGGGGAAGCCCTCAACCCGCTTCAGCACCCACTCGGCGTAGGCATACCACTTCAGCAGTACGATGAGTGCGTCAGAATGATCCGCTGGCCGGGTCAACCGAGTTTTCGGATCCGGTGTGCCATGTGGAGATGCCGAGAGGAACGCATCGTTGGACGGCCGCATACAAATAAGGCGCTACTACCATCAAACCGAAGCAGCCAGGTGGTGGCGAAATGATTGCTTGGCAAGGTGTGGTGGGCGGGTAGTCTCCTGGCGAGGATGAGCCTCGAGGACACTCCATGAGCGATTTGATGAACACCCTGAATTCTGAATTTTTCATAGCTCTCGCCCAAGCGGTGACGGCGTTGTTGATAGTGCTGAATCCACTTGCTCTGGTGCCGGTGATGGCCTCGGTGACGGGTGGCATGGATAAGTTTCAGCAACGGCGGTTCACGGCGCAAGTGGTGTTGATCGGCACCGCCTTGCTCTTGCTATTCACCTTTGGCGGTTCGCTGATCCTAAAACTGTTTGGGATCACATTGCATGACTTGCGGGTTGCCGGGGGGCTGCTGCTGCTTTCGATTGGATTCAGTTTCGTCTTCAAAGGTCGCATGGCAGACGACATGCATGCGGATGGGCACCTGTCCGCTGCGCCCTTTGCATCGCCCATTCTGGTGGGTCCCGGTTCGATCACCACCGCGGTGGTTTTGGAGAAATCCAGCGGGGTGCTGGTGACGGCCATTGCGGTGGCCATCGCGTCGCTGGTGACGTGGCTGATCTTTCGCTCCGCGCCCAGGGTCTATCGGCTCATCCGGGAAAGTGGCGCGGATGTGCTGGTGCGGGTGATGGGCATTTTACTGGCGGCAATTGCAGTGGTGTACATTCGGCAGGGGATATTCGGTTTGATTCACATGAGTCCATAGATGTCGATGGGAGCTTGCTGAGACTCCGGGATCGGGCATATCGACCTGTACTATCAGCACCGCGACCTTGGGAAATGCTAGTCAGAAATCCGTGGTTTTCATTTTCCTCTAACCAGCTCATGCTGCCCGCCAGTCACCATGCTCCAATACTCGAAACAAGCCGACGAACGCCGCGAAGCCGGACCCCTGGAATGCTGGTGCCTGCATGGCGCGGTGGGAGTGGCAGCGGATTGGCGCGGGATCGCCAAGCGGCTGGCGGCCGCGACTATCAGCAGCCGGGCGGTGGACCTATGGCGCTTCCTGGACGATGCGCCCCTGCCGCTGGGGGCCTTCGGCAAGGCGCTCAACACCGATGCCGGCGGCGAGGTATTCCGCGGTAGCGGCCGCGCCTTGCTGGGATATTCGCTAGGGGCACGGCTGGCGCTGCACGCGTTGCTCGAGCCAGGCCACCCGTGGCAGGCGGCGGTGCTGGTATCCGCGCATCCGGGATTGGAAGCCGCGGCAGAGCGGAGCGCCCGGTTAGAGGCGGATTCGGCGTGGGCGGCGCGGGCATTTGGCGGGGATTGGCAGGAATTTCTCGACGCTTGGAATGCCCAGCCGCTGTTGGGTCAGACGGTCATTCGAGATGCGTCTGCATCCCGCAGCTTGGTCACTCGGCGTCGCGAGGTGGCCCGCAGTTTCATGGATTGGTCGCTCGGCGCTCAGCAACCGCTGTGGCAGCGCCTCGCTCAAATCACCATTCCCGTGCTGTGGGTGGCGGGCGAACGCGACGAAAAATTTCTCGCTCTCGCCCAACGCGCCGCCGCCTTGTCGCCGCATGCCCGGTTGGCAGTGGCCCCCGCCAGTGGTCACCGTGTGCCCTGGGAAAACGAAGCTTGGTTGGCCGATACAACCGCCCGTTTCCTCAAGCTCGGCGATCTTTGAGCATAGAGGCTCTGAAATGCCAAAGTTCCTGTCGTTAGGTCAGGTTTTCTGCTCTTGTGTTTTCGGCCAGCTCAGCCGAGCCGTCTTCAAGTCTTGTGTCTTGGGTCTGAGGCGCAGCCTCGCTAGCTAAATGGTCCGTACAATTGGCCCCCAGTGGTGACCTTGGGAAGGCTGCCAGAGGATTCGCCAAGGGCACTTCAAGGACGGCTTCTCACTTGACAGCCGCCACCTCGCTGATATGAACCACTCACCCCGCAGCTCTCCTGCGTCTCTTCTTATGGCAGTGCCCAAACAAAGCCCTTCGATATCGCCTGCAAAGAACACCGACGCCTCAGCAGCCGGGAAAATCCGACGTGGTAAAAAAATGACTGCTGAGCTCTTGACATGCCCGTCAAGAAGTGTTCATTGTAACACCATGAATGCGCTGCAATCTATCGAACTGTTCTCAGGCGCCGGCGGTCTCGCTTTGGGCCTCCATGCTGCTGGCTTCAAGCACGCGGCTCTGTACGAATGGAATTCATCCGCTGTGAAAACGCTTTGTTTCAATCAGAAGTCCCCTACATCGCCCCGCAAAAGCTCTAAAAGCGGGTGATCACGGTGTTCCTGGTGGTGAGAATATGATTGCCTATCCCGATGGAAAGGTTAGATATTTATCTGTCAGAGAAAGCGCTAGGGTTCAAACATTCCCGGATGATTACGCATTCTTAGGGAGCTGGACAGAGGCGATGAGACAACTCGGCAACGCTGACACGCCTAGATGAGCACCGCAAGTCTGTGGAGGATGCTATAAATTTATCCGTCTCTGATTTCTGATGCCGCTATCTTGTCGTTGATGATATTTGGATCCCCTTGGGAGAATCGTTGCTAATCCAGTTTTACCGACCTCTTTGGAATTCGGTGATGGATGGCTTCGGTAACCATGATCCAGGCGGTGGACGTTACAAGGGGGCCAGACCGAATTGGGATACACTTCACCCGGGGAGGCACTGGGCAGATAGTTGCGCCCCTTCCAGATGGTCCGAGTCGGAGGTTCGGGTCAAAATATCCTAATTTTGGAGTGCCTACCATGGGCCAACGATTCCAGATTGAGGATATATACTCCCGCCTAACACATTAAATACGGGTGTGGGTTTCCGACGTCACAGGACTGCGTTGATACAAGGCATCCTCATCCATGCTTCGCCGTCCTCGATCAGCTCGGCAGCAAAGGCAGCGCGGGTGGCATCGCTCGATCCGTAGAGTTTTGCAGACGAGCTGCGGGCGCTGAGAAAATCCTTAAAGGTGTTCCACGCCAGCTCATGAGTGAACTCAAAGGTCTGGATCAGCCCCTGCCGCTCCAAATCCGAAAGCTCAGAACTCAGTGTTCAACCTCAAAAGCGCCACGGGGTCGAGCAAGCTCAAATGTTACCATGCGAGGACTGACCCCATCGGCCGATGGGGTCAGTCCTCCTGAGTAAGTCGCTGTAATCCGTTGATTATCAATGCTTGAAATTTGAGGCTTTTCACAATTTTTCAGATGAGTCATGCGGCGACTTACTCTCCAACTCTAT
>CAIQXC010000340.1 GCA_903875675.1 Akkermansiaceae bacterium | reverse complement strand
CGCCGGGTGGGCGGATAGAGTTGGAGAGTAAGTCGCCGCATGACTCATCTGAAAAATTGTGAAAAGCCTCAAATTTCAAGCATTGATAATCAACGGATTACAGCGACTTACTCAGGAGGACTGACCCCATCGGCCGATGGAACCAGACTTGGCGCGTGTGTGATTGATTGACGGTCCTCTTGGCTCGACACTTGGGCTAGTGCCGCGCCCTATGCCCGCTTATGCGCTTTCCTTCCGCAGTTGTTGGGCACCGCCTGGTGCACCTTCATTCGGATCGCAACGCCAGCCGCCAGGATTGGCAATGCCGGTGGCTGAGCCCAGCAACAATTTGACGGTGGTCGCGGTGCCGGCACCGGTGTTCAGGAAGCCGGAGCTGGCACTGCTGCGATTGTAGCTTCCGATGTTGAGCCGGTTCCAACTGCCGGATTGGCCTGTAAAACTGAAGCCAGTGGCATCATTCAGGCCGGTGCTTGGCGACCAAGCATAGGTGTAAGGACCACTGCCACCGGTGGCAGCCGGGCTAGCACCGAGGGTGGCCGAGGGGGATACCGGGCTGAGCGACCGGGCGGTTCCGGCGTGTGCCACCAAGGCCGGAGGAGTCGGCGCGGTGGCCAACTTGAGAAGCTGGATGCCGGCGATTTCCGCGTAATCCTCGTAGGCCCCGCCGCCGCAGCTCACCTGACAGACGATTTCACCGTTTTTCGTTCATTGATTTTGATGTGTGGTTTTCTGCAACAGCGGCGGGAATTTAGAGGCCGGGGCAGGTGCCGACAAGGGCGATATTGGCCTTGGTCGGTGTACCAGAATTGGATAATTCAGGGGATTTAATTCAGCTTTGGCGGGCAGCCAAGAGCATGGCCCGGAGGTTTGCGGGCGGGGTGGCTGGGGGAATGGCACAGCCGGCGTTGAGGATGAAGCGGGGGTTGTCGGCGAAAACGGCGAGCAATTCGCGGGTACGAGTGGCGACGCGCTCCGGGGTGCCGAGGGCGAGCACGCCTGATGGGTCGATGTTGCCGCAGAAGACCGCCCGACCCTTGAAACTGGCGCAAGCGGCGAGCACGTCGGTTTTGTAATCCAATTCCAGCACATCGGCACGGGTGGCGAGCATGTCCTCGAGAATGAGGGTGGTATTGCCGCAAATGTGAAGCAAGTACGGCTTGCCTAGCAAATGGGAGAGTGCCGCGAAGCGGCCTTCGCAGGGCTGGGCGAAGCTGCGGTACATGGCCGGAGATATCACATCCGGGCCGGCCGGGCTATCGCCATTGGAGAGCATATCGGCACCGGCGGCGGCCATCAGGCGCAAAAATTGTTCGCCGGCCTCGGCGCAATGGCGCAGCAAATGACCCACGTCCTCGCGATTATCCTCATCGAGCACGTCCATCAACCACTCGGCGGGGCTGCGCAGCATGCTCGCCAGCGAGAAGGGTGCTTGGTCACAGTTGCCCCGGATGTATATCTCATCACCAAAGTACGCCTTGAGCAAGCGCACCGCCTCCAGCCAAATTTGCACGCGCCTATCCGCCCCGACGTTCGGCCGCGGCAACTCGCGCACCGCCGCCAACTCCGCCAAACAACCGCCCTCACAACGCGCCGGATCGTCATCAGGAAAATCCACCGGTACGCCCAGCGCACCCGCCAGTGTGGCCGTATCCACATCGACGACAATGGCGTCGTAATCGTAGGTCTCGACGGCTTGGATGAAAGCCCTGGCAATTTGGCCGGGGTCCTCGCGGTACTGGCGCTGGCTGATGCCCGCCTCGCGAGCCGCCATCAAAAAGTTGTGGAGCATCACCGGGATGCGGTCCGATCGTTTGCCGCGCAAGGCGGCCTCAATCCGTTGTTTACCATTCATGTGGAAATATTCCTGAACTGGTGTGCGGCGGCCTGTCGAGGTCACGGTTTTAACAAGGCCCGCAGGATGCCATCGCCTATCAGATTAGCGAGCAATTCGGTGCCGCTGGCACTCGGATGGACGCCGTCATAGGTGAGAACGCCCGCCGGTTTGAAGAAAAGTGTGCCATCCACGCGCAATTGGGCATTGTTATTTTGGAGATAGGCGATGTAGGCCTTGCGCAGATCTATCAGGGTACTGCCGCTGGCTTGCGCCACCTTGCGTGTGAGCTCACAGTACCTCTCAATCTTCGCGTCGTCAGAATTCTTGCCATCGGGCAACTCCCCGTGAACCGTCATGGTGGCCAAAATCACGATGGATTTGTTAGCCTTGGCCGATACGGTTAGATCAGTGAGGGCCTTCTCAAAATCCTCAGGGCTGGTGTTGCGCCACCACACGTCGTTGATGCCAATGAACACCACCACCACATCGGCCTTGTCTGCGGCAATGCTTGCCGCAAAGGGCTTTTGAGCACTGTCACCGGGGTAGGCCGCCTTGTCAGATCCGTCGCGCAACGATAAAACCCCGCCACCATTGATCCCACGATTGACCAACTTGACCGTCCTGCCGCGAGTCCCCTCCCCCGCTTTGAGCGCCTTGTCAATCGCCTCAATGTAGGTGTTCTGCCAAGTAATCGAATCGCCAAAAAAATCAATCGTCATCCCGTCCTTGAGCGGGCTCGCCTTGCCTGATAATTCCCTCAAACCACCGACCTGAAGGATTTTTGTGCGTCCGGCAACAGCCGTGGGCGTCACATCAAAAGGTGGGTTGACGGCACTCACCAGCGCGTCGGGCTGCACCTGCCCGCTCCCGCTCATCTTGGCTGTGTAAAGACCGGCGGGCATGCCGGCGGGCATGTCGAAGCCGATCCTGGCAAGTTGCGACTTGCCGAGCCCATGCTCATCCGTGCCAAATATCAGGCCATCCTTGCCGGGCTTGTAGTTGAAAATCGTTAGAGTCTTCGTCGGATCCCAAGTTTTCGCACTGGAGTTGCCTATGCGCAAGGTGGACGGTTGCTCGCCCATATCGATGACAGCGCGGGAGCCAAGCGTCAGTGAGTCGATGGTTTCACTGTTGCCCTGAAGCAACAAGCCATTGATGCCCGGGCCGCACAATGTCACATTTGAGGAGTCGTTGATTTGGTTGGGCTTAACAAGTTTTACCAATGCGTCGCCCTTCGTGCCCAGAACCAAATCGCCGGGGATGGCGTCAACCCCAGCGGGCTTGTCGAGGTCCAAAATGCCGTTGGTCAGAGTGAAGACCCCCTTGAACGTGTTAGGCTTGTCGCCACTCAAGACCGACGGGCTGACCTGGGGGACGCCGCCGCCATGCCATTGGAACGAGCCCGAGCCCGACAGCGTGCCGCTGAAAACCGTGCGGTTGCCACCACCGGTTTCCATCACAAATCCATGGCCGTTGAGGTCGAAGTCGCCTCCCTGGGTGCCGCTAAGCCAGCCGAAGGTGGTGTCCCCAACGAGTTTGTAGCTGGCATCCTTGCCAAAGTCCTTGTTAGGATCCACGTGCTCGCCACTCACGTCCACAGCGCCGGCCGGCCCGGCCGCGCTCAGGATTCCAAAAATCGTTAGAACAAGGGACTTGAGGCTGGCTTTCATGGGGATGAGAAATTCAAGTGGGGTTAGATTTCAAAGCGAGCTCGTGGCCTAACCGGCGAATCACCCTGTCTAGTGTCATTTCAGGGGGATCGCCAAGGCACCACGGGCGCTTGTGGCAGGCCGACTCTAGGCACCTTCGAGGCGCTTGAAAAGACGGAATATGTCCCTACCAGGTATTCAATCCATCCTCTTCTCCGACCACCGACAACTCTTCTTTTAAGAGTGCGGCGATGCGGCGGCCTTGGGCTTGAGGATTACGTAGGCGGGCAGGCCCACCGCGTGAAAGCGCTGCATCACTTGCTTGATCGATTCGGCGTCGGGTTGCTCGGCTTGGAACTTGATTTTGACGTAGCCGTCCAGCGCGGCCTTCACGCCTGCATCCTGCAAGGTCGTCTTGTCCATGGTCAGGCAGTTTTTGCACCAAGACGCCCAGACGTCGATGAGCACGGGTTTGTGCTCGCGTTCGGCCAGGGCGAGGCCCTCGGCGAGTGACGCATGCCAGCCCTCCTTGAGTTTTTCGTTAGCGCTGGTTGCCACTTGCTTGGTGTCCACCGAGCGGCTGGAGAAAATCTCATAGCAGAGGTAGCCGTAGTAGATGGCGCTGGCGATGATGAGGGTGCCAAACACCTGCTTGACGCGGATCATCCAAGCACCCGGCTTGGGCAGAGAGGCCAGGCCGGCCCCGGCGAATGGCCATGGAATGGCCATGCCGATGCCGAGGAAAAATGGCAGCGCAAGGGCGCTCTGTGTGCCCTTTGCATAAAGGTTGCTAGAAAAAAGGATCACCTGGATGACCACCGGCGCCACGCAGGCACCGGCGAGCAAAGCGGCCACCGCGCCCATCGAGAACGCCAGCACGAAGCTGCCACGGCGCGCTCCGGGGTTGAAGTTGCCGGACCAGCGGGAGAAGTCGATGGTGACCACGTCGAACATGGCCAATCCCAGCACCACGAACAACACGGCTATGCCCAGATTGAACCATGGCGAGGCGTTGATCGTGCCAAAACTGCCCGCGGTAAGGATCACCACAAGGCCTAACACACCATAGACCAGTGCCATGGCCAAGCCGTAGGTCCCACCTAGCAACAGCCCGCGCCGCCGTGAACCGCTGCGTGCGCCGGCACCGATGATGGCGAGGTTGATGGGGATCATCGGCAGCACGCATGGCGTTAGATTGAGGGCGAACCCACCTAGCAGAACAATGAGGATGATGGCCAGTGGTCCCTGCCCCTCGAACATTCCGGCTTCCTTGACGTCGTTCTCTGCATTCTTGATAAATTTGAGGAAGGCATCGGCCCGCAAAAACCCGCCCGCTGTGCCACTGATGGTGAAGTGGTCCAAGGTGCCGAGGTCCACGTCCGGCCCATCGGATGGTGCCACGGTTGTAGGGGCTGCTGTGGGTGCAGTGGCAGCGGGAGGGGCCTGGCCCGTACCGAAGGCGATCTTGGCTAACAATTCCGTGTTTTGAGCAATCAAGGCGTTGGCGGTCGGCACCACCTTGAGCGTCCAGATGGCATCGACGTTGGTGGGCCCGTAGCACATGCTGTCGTCGCACGCTTGATAGCGCAGATGCACCGGTATGACCAAGTCGGCGATGGCCACCTCGGCCCCGATGCTCAGGCTGATGCCGATGGCATACTCTCGCTCAAACACGGCGAGTGGCAGTTCGACATCCTCCTGCTTGAGGTCGATGGCGGGTGGATAGACCAGTTCGGTCACTCGCACTCCGGCCGGGGTTTCCAGCTGCAAGCGGGTCGGAATGAGCAGTGGATTGCGCGGCGCGTTCGACTGCATGTGATAGGTATCCGGCAGCTTGACCAACAGTGCCGCATGCACCGTGCTGGCAACATGCACCGCGTCGCTTTCGGCCACAGGGCTGAGTTCCGCGATGATTTTTCGCATCTGCGCCTGGCCGGGAACTACGCTAACTGCAAGTAGCGCCGCTAACAGAGGGAAAAGCTTGTGAGTATGCATGTTGAATTCGTTAGGGAGTAACTGCCAAATATTTATCGGACTGATCGGCCCACTGAGCCCACTGAATCCGTGGTTTCATGATCGAATCTGAGATTTCCCCCTCGGTATGGCTCGAGGGTTCAGGGAACCTGCGTCACCGCCACCCGACCGAAGCGTCGGCCGCCAGCAGGTGCCGGGTCATCCACCACCACCCGTTCCCAGGTGCTGTCGATCGAGGCAGGCGTGTTGAGGATCGGAGCATTGGCCCACACCCCCGGAGTAGAGCCAAACTGCGGGGTGTAGGTGATGCCGGGACTCCCCTTGCGACGGATGAATTCGAGGCGCAGTTTGCCGCTGACCAAGGCGGTTCCCGGCAGACCGGCGGTATTTCCAGCCCCGACGGTTAGTTTCCGAATATCCGGGATGTTTGGATTGAGGTTGAATGCGTATTTGAGGATATTGGGAAACCCGTCACCTAGCGGAATGTCCCACGGGCCATTCTGGTTGGAGGGCACCCCGCTGCCACTCACGAACATCCATGAGTCAAATGGATTGCGGACAGTGACCGTCGCTGTGTTGGAAATGGCACCGGCGGGATTGACGCCATTGCTCACCTTCACCCAGTAGCTGGTATTGGCTGTCAAGGCCGGGGTGGTGAATGACAGCGAGTTACTGCTAGATATGGGGATGCTCGTGTCGCCTGACATTCCTTGATACCATTGATAGGTCAGCGGTGCCGAGCCGGTGGCTGTGATGCTAAGGGTGGCGGTGCCGCCGTAATTGACAATGGTGGATGCTGGCTGGCTACCCACTGCCGCCGGCACCGTGCCGGTGACGTTCACCGTGGCTGTCGTCGAGCTGACGCTCACCGCGTTGGCGCTCAACGTGGAGGACACCTTCACCCAGTAGTTGGTGGCCACGGCTAGGGCCGGGGTGGTGAAGGAGGCGGAATTGGTGCCCACCGGCGTGGTGGTGGTACCCGACGCACCTTGGTACCATTGATAGGCAAGGGTGGCACCAGCGGCCGCCCCGGTGACCGCGCAGGACAAGGTGGTGGTCGAGCCGCTGTTGATCGAGGTGGTGGCTGCTGGCTGGGTGGTGAAACCCAGAACATAAATGGTGAAGTTACCGGAAGTCGAGCGCCCAGAATTATTTGAATTCTCCCAAGCCGTGAGTGTAATGGGAAATGCGCCCGTTTGGGTGGGGATACCTGAAATGGTTTGAGTCTTGCTCACCACTGCAGTGGCCTTGGTTAAGCCCGTTGGCAGGGCGCCAGATATCTGAAAGCTGCCTGGTGTGTCGCTTACAGATATCTTGTAGACGAAACTCAGATTGCTGCCTTTGGCTGCGGGGACGCTGGGGGCTGGAGTCGCGGTGGAACCAACCAAGGGGCTGGCTTGGAGGACCATAGTAGCGCCGGCCACCGAGTCATAAGCGCCGAGGCCAACGACCGTGGTGATGGCGATGGTGGCGGTATCGGCGATGGCGGAGCCGCCGAGGATTTTGGCTTCCGGGAGAATGAGTTGGATGATCGGCGAGCGCTGCACCAAGAGCAGCAGCGAACTGACACGGGAGGACCACAAGCGCAGGCGGGGGTATTTTCTAATGGAATTCATAGTGGGATGATTGGTTGAAATAGATAGGAACGCGGGGG
>CAIQXC010000339.1 GCA_903875675.1 Akkermansiaceae bacterium | reverse complement strand
TCGTCCAAGGGGCCGTCGTTCACCCCGGTCGTGAGTCCCTGCTCGGGGTCAGACGCCCATGCGCCATAGGCCGAGTTGAGCGTGAGCGGGACATCGGCAAAGGTGAGGGCGGCGATGCCGTTGCTGCCGTAGAGCAGGTTGCCCTGGACGCTACCCGACGCAGCCCAGTCGATGCCCCGCAAATAGGTGATGGTTTGAGTGGTGGATGGAGCAATCAATTGGAGTTTGATGACCTTGCCCGAGGCGCTGCCCGAGGCCACCTGGCCGGCCAGGCGATCCAGAAAGAAAAGTCCCGGCGCGCCTGGATTCCAGGCAATGTTCTGGTCAAACTCCAGGGTGATCTCGTTGCGCTCGGTGCTGCTGTAGTAGGCCTTTTTCAAGTTCGGCGCGCTGAACACGGAGCCGGGCGAGTAACCGTAGAAGTCCTGTTCCACCAGCGGGCTGATCAGGTCGGAGAATTTCTGATAGCCTTCCAGCACATAATGGCAGCTCGAACCGGGCACGATGCCCAAGGTGCTCATGATGCGCATGTTGGAATACAGATAGGGCAGCGTCCGCTGCACCTCGCGCAGTTGATCGTTCCTGAACTGGGCACCGCAGGCGGGCGGCCAGATCTGGAAGATATAGTAGTTCCGGATGTTGGGGAAGTCCTGTTTCCAGGCGGCGGACATGTCCACGAAGTATTGCTGATAGAACTTGTAATCATAATCGCCGCCGAACGGCCCGTCGGCTCCCTGGTCTTGTTCGCCCTGGTGCCACAGCACAGCGCGGATGCCGTGCGTGAGCTTGGCCCCCACAATCCGGTTATACAGGGTGGCATAGATCGAATACAGGCCGCCCGCCTGGGAATGGTCAGCCGGATTGGGTTGGTGTTGGTCGATGCGGGTGCCGCCCAACGCGCCGTTGATGATGCAGATGGGCATGTTGTAGCTCGCTAACAGGTGTTTGGCCCAGATCCAGCCCCAGACGCCGAGTTGCAATTCGGAGGGCGCGTCCTTGTTGGTCGCATAGCCCCAGCCGAGCGTTTTGCCATAGGAGCGGATCCACGGACTGGTATTGGGGTCGGCCGGCACGTCATTGTTGGTGGCTTCGGCATTCGACTGGCCTTCGATGAGGTAGGCGTCGCCGCAGACCAGGTCGGTCACGGTATTGGCCGGCGTGTCAATACCGCCGGTGGTCGTGCCGAACTCGACCCGGTAGGTCACCCGGCCGGCGGCGATGGGCACCGTGAAGGCATAGGCACCGGACACGGGTGTTTGGCGTTGAGTGGTGCCGTATTGGGTCTCGGTTCCCCCGTTGGGTGTGGCGAAGACTTTCAGATAGACCGGCGTCGTTCCCGCACCCGTACCATTGTAGAAGAGAGTGCCGTTGTTGGTATTCGGGTCACGCGCAAAGAATTGTTTGGTCACCGGTTTCTCGTTAGTGCCCGGCGTGCACTGCACCCAGGCATCGGGTGATGCCGGTTGTTGGACATGCACGGTCACCGAGTGGCTGACCGCAACCCCGCCGTTGTCCATGGTGAGCGTCACGGTGAGCGGGCCGTTGCCCTGCGAACGAATCAGCGTCAGGATGCCCGGGGTGATCTCTTTGATCACGGCCACCCCGGTCGCGCTCCAGTGGTAATTCACATTGGTGCCGCCGGTGGCCTGCAGCAGGGCCTGGTTGGTGATCGTCGATTGCACGGTGATGGTCTGGTGCCCATCCCAGGTGGCTGGAGCCGCCAGGGTGAATGCCGGATCGGCGATCGACCGGGTGACGACCGTCACGGTGAAGTCCTTGGTGGTCTGATCCGATGCAGTCACGACATAATGCACCGGATGGGTGAAGTTCTGGCTGGTGCCGGTGGCCGGAACACAAGTCGCGCCGACCGACAAGGTATAGGTGGGCGCGAGTGATGTGAGATCCGTCCCGTAGGGCACGGTCATGTTGATGTCGGTGCCGGAAATGGTGGCGGCTCCATAGCCCGGAATGGTGAAGGAGGTGATATCGGCCAACGGCACGGACGAGACGACCGCCAGCGGATCGGAAAGGGCGTAAACCGGCAGGAAACTGGTTGGGGCGGTATTGTAAACCTTCAGCCAATTGGGACCGGTGCTGAGCGTGGTGCCTATGGTCAAACTGGAGGTGCTGCCGAGGACCATGCCGCCATCCTTTGTACCCTCGGCAGTGGACCCTGTAAATGTTCCAGTCTCAAAGAGAACGCCTCGTTCATCCAGATTCAGTGGGTGATTGAGCGGACCACCCCACATAAGGCCGTTGTAGTCATTGGCGATTTTGGTGGTCCCGTCCACGAGGAAGACCGATACGCCGACTCCGCTCACGAGTGTATTGGCCGAGACGTTGTCTCTGGCGTCAACCGTCGCGGTCGAGCCGATGATATTCCAAGTGGCGCCACTGAGGTTCAGAGTGGAACTGTTAGCCACGCCCTGGACGAAGGTGTTGTAGGTGGTGATGTCCGTCGAGGTGGCCTGGGTGGTCGCCCGGGTGACAAAGGCGAGGCGGTATTTATCGCCCAGGGCCCAGACCTTGCCGGTGGCGGGATTGATCCAGTCGGTGGAGGACAAATTGAGGATGCCGAGCGGACACTTCAGGTTGGGCGGCGCGACGACGGTGATGGTGGTGTCATCGGGAATCGCCGAAGTCGTGATGAGGGCGTTACCCGCGAGATCCGTCAGCGTGGCACCCGCCTTGACCTGTAAGCGGAGCGTTCCCACTGTGGTCGGAGTCACCGCGACCAGAAAAACCGCGGGACTTGCCGTCGGGCTCACGCTATTGACCGAGATCGGCGTCGCGGTAGCGTTCTCGAAATCGGTGGTATTGACCGTCGTGGCGTTCATCGGCTCGCTGAAGATCACGGTGTAGGTCACGGGCCGATTGGCGAAGACCGCGGCACCGTTCTTGTCATCCAACAAGGAAGTCAGGGTGGGCGGGGTGGTGTCGTTCACGACGCCGGAATGTTCAATCAGTTGGAAGCCGTTAAATGGAGCGTTGGCACCATCCCCAAGCCGGAACCCGAGGTGACCGCTGGCGTCAGGAGTGAGACCCGTGATGCGATACCAGTTGGTCGCTCCATTGACGTTCGCCGGGTTTGTGTCCTGTGTCAGCGGCGGAAGGACTCCTGCTGTCCCCCCCACCTGATGGTTCACATAGATGGTTCCGGTGAGCCCGGTTCCGACGGTCTGCGTCACGGGGTAGCCGGAATCCCCGTTATTCCAATACCAATCAGAGTAGATGACGACGTCATAGGTTCTGCTCGGGCTAAGACCCTTGATCGCCATGTTGGCCGTTGCTCCCGCTCCCCCAATGTAATAGGCAAAAATCTTGTCCCCGCTCGTTAGACCGTGACCACCGATACCCGGACCACTGAGGTCAAGTGTGACACCGGCGTCAGAACCCGTGGAGTCCGCCAACGCCTTCGCGGTCTGAGGCAACGAAGTGACGGCATTCCAGGTGCTGTTGGGGGTGTTTTCAGGAGCGGCGCCCACGTAATTGTCACTCGGGGTGATGGAGCCGCCGAAGTTGACATTCCAGACGATTTGGCCTTGCGCGGACGGGATTGTGAAGGCGAAGGCCGCGAGCACCACAGCGGCGGTGACCCAAGAGGTGTTCAGGAGGTGTTTGCTTGTGCTCATGATTCCGTTGGTGTTCATGGTGTTTTTTGCTAGATGCGAATGATGGCTTGTTTTCCTTGCCGGGAGTCGCATTACTCCCATTTCTGAAGTTGGTGTTGGCGGGCCATGGCGGCCAGCATAACATAATAACCGTCACACAGGAACCCTTCGGCTCCCCTTGCTGTGCCGTCCCATGTCCGCCAGTCATTGGACATGATGCTGTTGGGACCGAAGCCCTCGAATTCGCCCTTATCAATGCCGTTGATCATCGGTAACAGAATGGCATCCGCTTCGTCGTTCCGATCCAGATCATACAAGGCAGCGATGGTGAAATAGGCAAAGCAGGCCGTGGCACCGCCATTTTCGTAAATCTGGAAGCCATCGGAACAATCCTCCTTGGTCCCGGAGCCGAGGCGGGGATTGCCTTCAGGTTCCGCAAAGTCTTTCCGCATGATGCTAACGAGGTTCCCCGGCAAACCCAAATCAAAGCGGGTGTAACCCACCTCTTTC
>CAIQXC010000338.1 GCA_903875675.1 Akkermansiaceae bacterium | reverse complement strand
TGAGGGCCCTCAAGGAGTGGTGGCGTCCTCGCCGCCATTCGCCCATGTGCAGAGCAAATCCAGCCGTCTAGCGGCCTTTTCTTGCCCATCTCATGGGCAAGAGAAGGCCGCTACAATGCTAAGAACACTCAGGGTTCGACCTTCTTAGCTGTCTTCTTGGCTGTCTTCTTAGCGACCTTTTGAGCTGTCTTTTTAGTGACCTTGGTAACGACTTTTTCTGGTAGCGGCTTGGCCAGGTGCTTTTTAGCAGGCGGCTTTTTCCCGGACTGGGTGGGCACTGCGGGCTTGGTGAAGCTTGGAGAGTTGTCCAATTCGATGCCAAAGATTCCGCCGACGTCGTCCAGCGCAATGTCATTGGAACCATCGGCAACGTGGGCGATAGCGGCATCGCCGGCACCGGTGATGAGTTCGGAATGATCCACGCCACGTAGCAAAAACAACAATTCCGGCTGATCGTCGAGGCGAACACCCACGCCATAGACGACGGCCGCGCAATGCTTGCAAATCCCGGCAGAGTCGGGACAAGAACACTTGAATGATATGTCTTTGGGCTCGGGGAATAGACCGCTGTCCCGCTTGATGACCGCTTCCATGACCGACGGCGGCAATTTGCCCTGAAGCAAGCCAATGAGCGAAGTGATCTTGCCCGAGCATTCCTTTTTTAAGGCATTCCAACGGTCCCTCTTGAGTGCCTTGATTGTGATATTGACCTTGTAGAGGGAAGAACCGCTGACCAATGCCTCGATGGCTCCGTCCTTCACCTTCAAATCAATCACCGCTCCATGTCGCAAGTAGCTGCGACCGCGCGGCAAACGGTTTTCGTAGTCGCGGTAACGCTCCAGGTTATCATTCCACGACTTGCCCCAAAATGTGCTGACAAGTTTGGTGCCGGCGACGGTCACGGGGGTGAGTTTCTCGCCCTTTTTCTCGAGTTTATTGGCTAGTTTCTCCGCGTTGATTTTCTTTTGTGCGACGGAGACATAAGGGGCGAATCCGTAATAGTTATAGCGACTCATGAGGGGACTATTCGTTGGTATTGATTTGGTTGATATCCAGCGCGACGAGGCGCAGCAACTCGCCATCACTCATTTCAGTCAAGGCAATTTCGCCCCCCCCGGCAAGCACTCCGTCAGCCACTCCGCGTTTTTCCGTGATGATGGCGTCAATCGTCTCTTCCAGGGTGCCGCGGCAGACAAACTTGTGCACCAGCACGTTGCGCTTCTGGCCGATGCGGAAGGCGCGGTCGGTGGCTTGGTTTTCCACGGCGGGGTTCCACCAGCGGTCGAAATGGATCACATGGGAGGCGGCGGTGAGGTTGAGGCCGGTGCCGCCGGCCTTGAGCGAGAGCAGGAAAAATGGCGGTCCGGCGTCACGTTGGAATTCATCGACGAGGGCACGGCGTTGTTTGACCGGGGTTTGTCCGGTTAGAACGAGTCCATCGCGTTTAAAAACGTCTTTGAGGTGGTGTCGCAGGGCGGGAATGATTTCGGTGAACTGTGTGAACACCAGGACCTTTTCCTGGCGTTCGGCGATGGGTTCGCAGAGTTCCTCGAGGCGTCTGAACTTGCCGCTGTGGGCCGCGGTGTAGTCGCCGTCGCCACTGAATTGTGAGGGATGATTGCAGATCTGTTTGAAGTTCATCAGGGCGGCGAGGATCAGCCCGCGCTTCTTGGTGCCATCGGTGGTTTCGAGTTGTTTGGCCAGTTGCTCGACCACTCCCTGATAGAGGACGGCCTGCTGTTTGGTGAGCTGGCACCAGACGTTCATCTCGGTCTTGTCGGGCAAATCGGTGATGATGGATTTGTCGGTTTTGAGGCGGCGCAAGATATAGGGACTCACCAGCTTGCGCAACGGGGCGTAATGGAACTCAGACTGTTGCGAGAGGGATTTGACGAAACGGGTGAACGCCGCCGCATTTCCTAGCAACCCGGCGTTGGTGAAGTCAAACAGCGACCACAAATCACCGAGACGGTTTTCCACAGGCGTGCCGGTTAGGGCAATGCGGATCTTCGCGTTCACCTCCTTGACGGCTCGGGTCTGGGCTGCGGCGGGATTCTTGATTGCCTGGGCCTCATCCAAAATTGCCAAGCGCCACGGGTAAGTTTTGAGGGCGGGCATCCGGGTGAGCATGCCATAGGTGGTGACGACCAAATCTGTCAGTGCCAGGACCGGGAGTTTGCCTTTGGCGAGGACCGCGAGTTTGGAGGAATCCCCGCCGGAGGGATGGGCGATGAAAAGGCGCAAACTGGGGGTGAATTTTGCGGCTTCCGCCTGCCAGTTCGCTAGCAATGAGGCTGGCACAACTAACAACGCCGGACCAGCCGCCGCTTGCTCGCGCTTCAAGTGCAGCAACAACGCGAGGATCTGGATCGTTTTCCCCAATCCCATATCATCGGCGAGGCATGCGCCGAGGCCGAGTTGGGTCATGAAATACAACCAATTGACCCCGACTGTTTGATAGGGCCGGAGCTCGGCGCGCAGGTCCGGGTGGCGGGTGATGGCGGCCACTTTTGCCGGATCGCGCAAGCGCTGAAGCATATCTGCCAGCCAGGAACCGGCCTGGATTCCACTCCATTCCCGGGCATCGGGTGTGAGTAAGCGCGTCTCGCCGGGTTCGATGCCCGAGCCAGAGAGCAAGCGCAGTGCCTGTTGGAAGGACACCCCGTCGGCAAAGTGCATCCGCTGCGCATCCTGCCAATGCTCGAGGACCGCTTGGATTTTTTCCGAGTCGGCCTCGACCCACTTGCCCTTGATCATGACCAGTCCCTGGGCGTTGCGAAGCGCCTGAAGCTCCTCTGGCGACAGGCGTTCACCATCGAGAGTCACCTCGATTTGGAAACTCAGCAAACCATCCAAACCCAGGCCAGACGGCCGGTCCCCGCCGACGGTGACGTTCACTTTTGGCCGCGGCGGGTTGGCGGGCTTCCACCAATCGGGGATGCGCACAGCCAGACCGGAGTCCTCGAACACCTTCACCTCCTTCAGAAACGCCAGCGCCTCGGCTGGCCGCCATGCCTGCTGGCGGTAAATCGCGGCGCTTTCCACTTGGTTAGCCAACCACCCGCTGCGCCCCGCCGCCAAGCTCACCGGTTCTAGCAAATGAAGCAGGCTCGCCCGGTTTTGACTGCCCGCATATTCCTTGATAGCCTGCTGCAAAAGCACATGGCGCGGCTTGCCCTCCGGGGTCAATCCACTGGTATAAGTTGCCAAAAATGCGAATGGCCGGTCGGCGTCCCGCTTGTTTTCCGCCAAATGAAACGTGACCCGTCCCACAACATGCCAATGCGGCAAGGTCTTGGCCAGCCAGCCATCGGCATCTGCCCCGGAAGCGGCGATCTGCCGCTCCACCTCCATGCCAAAATCTAGCCACAACCGTTGCAACACGGCCACAGATAGGTATTCGCTGCCACGCAGCGGCGGACATGTGTCCAAAAAACCAGTCAATTGGGCCACCTCGGGCCGGGCCATCCCGTCGTGGCTGCGATGACAATAGGCGGTGAGCCACAGGCCCGAAAAATCCCGCCAATAGGCTGCCGGAGCAGGCAATTCGGCGGCTGATGTCAGCCCGGCCAGCCACAGCAGCACGGCGCCATTGCCCGCGTCGCAAGCTCCACCGGCGGCACCTTCGAGCGCCTTGGAAAAACAAAATATCTCCTCCGCCCAATCGTCGATGATCAGGTGGCCCTGAGGCGATAATCCTAACGAGAATGGCATAAATCAACAAGCATCAAACGTCAATCAGTTCGGTTCTGGGAAACTTGACCTGCGGACTGCAACTTTGGCGTATTTTTAGGGTGCCCCAATGTCTGCGATCACAAGCTAAGCAAGCCAAAGCCCCTTGGATCGGGGCCTTGGCTGGGAAAACAAACAACAACACAGCAACGGTGCCACGGACGTGGTGCCGGGACCGCTGCTCAAAACTTATGACTTGTAGCGGAGACGCTTCTTATGGCGGTTCTGCTTCATGCGCTTTTTGCGCTTATGCTTGTTGATCTTCGTCTTTCGGCGTTTCTTGATGGAGCCCATGGCGTTTGTAGGTTGTGTTAGTTTGCGGTGAAAAGTGTCGGCCGTATGGCAACGGCGGTTTGTGAGGGAATGGTAGCGGCGGTCTGTGACCGCCGAAATTGGATCAGGGGACGAGTTTGTTGAGGGGGTATTCGATGATGCCTTCGGCACCCAAGCGCTTGAGATCGGGGATCATGTCTCGAACCACGATTTCGTCAATCACCGTCTCAACGGCGACCCATCCTTCTTCGGCAAGTTGCGAAACGGTGGGACGGCGCAGCGATGGCAACTTGAGCAGCAGCTCGG
This sequence comes from Akkermansiaceae bacterium, assembly GCA_903875675.1. Classification (GTDB taxonomy): domain Bacteria; phylum Verrucomicrobiota; class Verrucomicrobiia; order Verrucomicrobiales; family Akkermansiaceae; genus Luteolibacter. The sequence goes on along the minus strand of CAIQXC010000338.1, from coordinate 1,982 downwards.
CCAAGCACTTCTGCGGCAGGTTCATCTTGAGACCGACTTTACCCCGGGCACCTAGCGCCGCCTTGATCAATAATACGATCCGATCCATCTTCTCCTTCTTCCATGGATCGGCCGCCGCCGCCGGGCTGGCATAAAAATGCGGGAACGACGTCAGCAGCGTGTCAACGATGCGCAAGTGATTGGCTTTGAGCGATGAGCCGGTTTCAGTGACATCGACGATGGCATCGACCAAATCTGGCACCTTCACCTCGGTGGCCCCCCAGGAAAATTCAACTTCGGCATGGATTCCGCGCTCCTTGAGGTAGCGCTGGGTGATGCCAACGCCCTCGGTGGCGATGCGTTTGCCTTCGAGGTCGGCCGGCGTGCGGATGGGCGAATCCTCCGGCACCACCAGCACCCAGCGGGTCGGCCGGGTGGTGGCCCGCGAATAGGGCAGCTCAGCCAAATCCACCAAATCCACGCCATTTTCGTAAGCCCAGTCGTAGCCGGTGATGCCGCAATCGATGAACCCCTGGCCAAGGTAGCGGCCGATTTCCTGTGCGCGGATCAGATAGAGCGACAATTCGGCGTCGTTGGACGCGGGCCGCAAGCCCCGCGACGAAACGTACACCTCGTAGCCAGCCTTGGCCAAGAGCTCGATCGTCGGCTCTTGCAGGCTGCCTTTCGGAATTGCAAATCTCAGGGAGGGCGGGGCTTCCATTGCGGGGACGGATCTTGTGGGCTATCCGGGCCAGCGAATCAAGCCGAGTTTTCCAAAATGTGATAAATTTCCTCAAATTGGCATCGCGTCGGCTCCATTCACGATGTAGTTACCCCCCCAGTGGCTATAACTCAGCCAGAGACAAACCGGTCCTTCATGCCAACGCGTGGCTTCGCGCTGGTAACGGTGTTGGCTTGCCTGGTCCTGCTGACCATCTTGGTGGTCGGCTTGCTGAGCCTATCCACCATTGCGCTGCGCAGTGCCGGCCAAACAACCTATGTTGCGCGGGCCCAGGCCAATGCCAGAATGTCCCTGATGCTGGCCCTCGGCAACTTGCAGCGACAGGCCGGGCCAGACACCCGGGCCACGGCGGCGGCCTCGATTCTGGGTACTGAGGGCATTTCCCAGCCGCACTGGACGGGTGTGTGGAGCACCCGCAACGCGGATGGCACGTCGTTGCTGACCCGTGACGACAAGGCGGGCGGGCTGCGCGACAGCCGCAGCAGCAGCCGCGCGAATCCGGAAAAGCTCGCCCTGGCTTGGCTGGTGAGTGGTGGCGAAAGCGGCGCTCCCCTCAGCCCGCGAAAGCCGCCGTCGGGCGAGCCCATCAAACTCGTCGGCCCCGGCACCCTTGGCCAAGCCGCCGCGCTAGACGAAGTGTCAGCTCCCCAAGTGGCCATCACCACCGCCACAACAGCCCCCTCCGGGTCCTCCTCGGAGCAGGCGTCCGGCCACTACGCATGGTGGGTTGGTGACCTCGGCGTCAAAGCCAACGTCGCCACCCCGGATGCCTTCGAGGGCAAATCCCCCAACGCCAAAGCCGCTGGTGACGGCGGTTGGTTCCGTCTGCTCACCTCGCAGGAAGCGGATGCCACGCCCCTCGCTGCCGGAGGGCTGGATGCCTCAAAAAAGCGCCGCCTTGCCTCGGAAGCCACCCCCAAATTGTTAAATCTGCAATCCCCCGCCTCGAGCGACAAGCATTTCCATGATTTCACCACCCACTCCGATGGCCTGCTGGTGGACATGGCTCGCGGTGGCCTCAAACGCGACCTCAGCGTCTATTTCCAAAGCAATGGCGCCATCCCTGACTCCAACAACCTGCCCGGCCTCAGCGACCAGGACAACCTCGTCGGCCCGGCGAACAACCATGATCCGGCGGCCGCCCGCGATGGCATCAAATGGTCGGATACCCGCCACCAATTCACCTCCCCAAAATTCGGCCTGCTGCGGCGCTGGGCAACCACTGCCGCGCCCTTCGGCAATTCCGAGTTCGGCCCCGTCC
>CAIQXC010000337.1 GCA_903875675.1 Akkermansiaceae bacterium | reverse complement strand
GGCACACGAACGGAGAAAGCGGAACTTTGGCAAGTCCCGCTCCACCCGCGCTTACTGCTTGGCCTTATCGAAGGCGGCGTCGAAGGCGATATTGCTCGACGGGAAGTCCACGCTACGAACAAATGCCGAGGCTTCCGTGGCACCATGCACACGGTCCATGCGGATATCTTCCCACTCCACCGAGAGCGGGCCGCGATAGCCGGTGTCGTTGAGCGCAACAATAATATCTTCGAACTCGATGTCACCGTGACCCAAGGACCGGAAGTCCCAGAATCGACGGGCATCGCCGAAGTTCGTGTGACCACCGAACACTCCGACAGTCCCGTCACCGTGGCTCCACCAGACGTCCTTCATGTGGACGTGGAAGATGCGATCAGAAAACTCGCGGATGAATTTCACGTAGTCCACCCCTTGATAGCCCAGATGCGACGGATCATAGTTGAAACCAAAGCGCTTGTGGTTGCCAACGGCAGCGAGCGCACGTTTGGCTGAAGCAATGTCGAAGGCGATTTCCGTGGGATGCACTTCCAAGCCGAAGTTCACGTCGGCCTTGTCGTACGCATCAAGAATCGGCAGCCAGCGCTTGCCGAAATCCGCAAACCCCTTGTCATAATACTCCTGCGTGGTCGGCGGAAATGCATAGATCGAATGCCAAATCGACGAACCGGTGAAACCGTTGACAACCGCCGGAAAGTCATCCTTTTCGCCGCGACCTGGCTTGGCGTTAAAGAACGCGCGGGCGGCCTTGCCGGTGGCGATCATCTGTTTGGCAGCGCGTTTGCGCACGCCTTCCGGGCTGCCATCGCCCCAGATCTCGGGCGAGAGGATCGCCTGATGGCGCTCGTCTATCAAATCGCAGACCGCCTGGCCGACCAAGTGATTCGAGATGGCGAAACAGGAGAGTCCGTGATCGGCCAGCAACTCCCATTTCTCCTTGACGTAGGATTTCTTGGAAATGGCGGCGTCCACATCAAAGTGGTCGCCCCAACAAGCGAGTTCTAGACCATCGTAACCCATCTCGCAAGCGAGCGGGGCGAGCTTTTCGAGTGGCAGGTCGGCCCACTGGCCGGTGAAGAGTGTGACTGGACGTGGCATAACGAATGGGGGTTGGGGTTAGGTTCGGCGAGCTTGTATGAAAACCGCGTGCCAAACTAAAGAAAAAAACTCAGCCTCAGTCAAGAATGTTGCACCGCACTTGCGCCTCCCACAAACTGCGGATGCGCGGCCCAAGGCGAGGCGGATCCAAACGCCTCTCGCCAACCCGCGCCACCACCACCGGCCCACGGGTGGCAGACGTAACAAACACCTCGTCCGCACCATCCAACTCCGCCCGTCCCAGCCCCCCCTCCCCGCAGGCAATCCCGTCGTGTCCAGCCAATTCCAACACCAACTTCCGCGTGATCCCCGCCAGACAACCGGATGCGAGCGGCGGAGTCATCACCACCCCGTCCCTAACAACAAAAACATTGCCGGTGGCAGCCTCACACAACTCGTCCGCCGTATTGAAGAACAAGGTTTCATCAAACCCGCCGCGCCGGGCCTGATCCAGGGCCAGCAGGTTCTCGGCATACGAGGCGCATTTCAAGCCAGCCAGCGCCCCGCGTTCATTGCGCGGCCACGGGGCGATGTTGACTGCCAAAGCAGCAGGCGCTTGAGCTAATGGCGAGGCCGTTATCCACACCACGCGGTCGGCACCGCTAGCCAGATTTGCGAGCGGACCGGTGCCCGCGCTCACCGTTAGACGCAGCCGGGCCTGCCCGCTCGTTAGCCCGGCCATCACCAACAGCCGCGCCATAGCCTCCGGCAAGTCCACAAACTGCTGCTGCGGTGCCAGCCATCCAAGCCTTGCGCAGCCCGCTGCCAGCCGAGCGAGGTGACGCTCAAAAAACACCACCTTGCCGTCCATTCCTAGCAAAGTCTCAAACAAGCCCAAGCCATGAATCGCGCCACGGTCCATGGGTGCCGCGCGAAAATCCCGGGCCGCCAGCCATTCACCGTTGCACCACAATGGGCTCATCAGTGGTAATTCTATCGGACTTACAGCACTTGTAAATCCCGGAGTGCCTTCTTCATCCCTCAAAGCCTGCTAACCGCCCCAACTCACCGGTCCCATAGGCACAGAACTCAGCGCCCGACCTCGCTTTCGACAACGAACCGAACAAGTCAGATTCCCTAACTGTCGGCTGTGGGCGGAAGCGCAGTGCCTCAAACAAATGTTGAAATGCCGACAAGCTTAGGAGCCGCGCAAGAATATTTGTCACCTACTAGCAGCGTGTCTATGACCGCCGATGACCCTGAATCGCCAATGAACCCGCCGCCTCGACAGAGGTCACCTCATGCACATCGGCGGTCACAGACACGCCGCTACAAGGCACCTTTCGGCTCGCCTGAAACTTGTGCCCCGCCAAATTTTATCCGAGGTTAGCGCCGCCGCCGGCAGCCGACACTTCGGGAATCGGACTTGCTCCCACCATTGTCGAAAATGAAGTTGGACACTGAGTTCTGGAGTTCTGAGGCAAGCCGCCAAGACGCCGGCCAGCGAGCTCCGCTGAACTTGACACATCCAGTGCCCAAGCCTAGCCTCGTGGCGTGAATGACTCAGAACTACGCGAACTGGTTGCCAGAGCACCGTGGCAAGGAATTCGTAGGCAGGCTCGCCTACGTGGATGGCCAGCAGGAGGCCCGCGACGCCGCCTTGGCCGAGGGCTGGTACCTCGTGCATGTCGATGACGAGATTTTTCATGTGGAAACTCCCAATGACTTCCAACCCGGAATCTACCGCGCCCCCCTGAGCCCTCCCCACATCCACCACTGCCCCGGCCACTTACCCATGCGCCTCACAATTTTTCTCTCCGGCCTACTGGTTCTCGCACTGGGTGTGACCGCCTCGCGCCTCATGGAAAAACCCGCAGCGTACGGTTTCCTAACCGAGTCACTGACCCTCGGCGGTGCCTTGGTCATTTGCAGCTTGTTCGCGCTGCGCAACCGCTGGCATGGCATCATCGGTGCCGGCGTCATCGCCCTGCTGGGTGCCTCACGCGGAATCGAAAACATCGCCGCGCTCCCCGCGGTTCTTTTGGGAAACAGTGCCCCGGTGACCGTATCACTGTTAGGACCAGCAATCGCCCTGATCTGCATCGGTTTACTGGTCATCGTCGTTCGCGCCCTGTTTGCCGAAAAAACGCGGCGACTGGTGGCCGGGGATACGCAGGACTAACCCCGAATTCCACGAATGATGAATGAGTGATCCAACTGATGGCATTCCTCATCTGAGTGAGCCTTATATTTGATAGATAGAACTCATTTCTTCCGTGAAATTCCCTTGCCGAGTGTGATGAACTCATCGCGATTTTCGTGAGTAACACAAAAACTGCTGGAGAAAAAGCCCATGGATCCATCAAAAATCATCCATCATCAATCCGATGGTGGAACGCCTGGTTTTCAGATGACTCCGTTTCGAGTCTTGCTTGGTGAAGCTAGCGCTTATGGGACCCCTGCCGGCGGGACCACTGCCGGCTGACCGGCTGCCGGCGGCACCACTGCCGGCTGACCGGCTGCCGGCGGCACCACTGTCGGCGGAGCGGCTGTCGGCGGCACCACCGGCGGCGTGGGCTTGGGCAAGGTGTCGGACCATTCATGCAGCGCATAGCCATCACCGATTCCGCCGATTTCGTTGAGCAGTTCGTTGCAGCGTTGGCGCCACTTGGCATAGTCCGGCGGGCCCCGCTCGGCATCACGGCTGCCTGGAAAAATCACATAACTAACTTTCAAATCGGACACTGGCCGGTTATTAGAAAGGGCGCGCGGATTGATTTGTTGTGCGATGCGCAATGATGCCTCACCTACTTTGTAGCTCGGTCCGCCATCACCCACGATGGACGGATAGAGTTTGTCGCCGTAGATGACCACCGCAAAGTCGCCGGCCTTCGGCGCGAACGGGTCATTGTGCGCCGCCAGCAGAGCCACTGGAACCACAATGAACGGATCATGCTCGGCAATGAGAAAACTGCGACTCTTCAAATCCGCAACGCCCCGTTTGAGATAGGCGAGACGCTCGCGCAACCATTTCTTGCGCTCCGCCGAGGTGCCTCGCTCCGCCAATTCCTTTTCCGCATCCTTGATCCGACGGTCCCAACCGGCTATGATCGGATTGGGCAACGTCCCCTTCTTCGACCATGCATAACTCGTGAATGGCTGATAGTGCGTCGAGTTGACAATCGCCTCGGGCATCGCAGGCAAGCGGTCGCCGTCAGAGCCGTCCGACACCACATCCATATCCGCCTGCAGGTAAAACACCCGCCTGCCGTTCTCAGCACGCAGGTTGAGCATCGTCTCACAGTCGAAAAAATTGTGCTTCGATATGAGTTCATTCAGCAACGTCGCATCCTTGCGAACACGTGCCATTTTGTTATCATACAACTTGCCGTACCAAGCGGAAGCTTCCGCCTTGGCCAACAACCCGGGCAATCCCGGCAATAGTTTTGATAGATGAGAATTTGACGTTTCCAGCTCTGCAAGTGTTTTGGCGGGGGCCGGCAGGCGCAGACTGAGTTGATAATACGCGACATAGCTGGCAGCATCGACGCGCTCCCTGGAGGCGATGCCGCCTTTATCGAACTTAATCTCGGTCTTGAACGGAATGCCCGGGCGGAGCAAGCGCACATCGCTCACCGATCCAGGCGCACTGGGCATCACCGGCGTCGTGGCTTCCTCCAGGTCTTCCATTTCCTTTTCCGGCTCCTTTTTGGCAGCCGCTTCGGCAGCCTTGCTTATGGCGGCGAGCTCCATCTCGAGTTTTTCCTCCATTTCGGCACGCAGGCTCGACTCAATCTGCCGTCGCAGGTCGGCTTCATCTGCGGCGATAGCCACTGTTTTGGGCACCCTGAGTTCCCGCAGGCCGCGTTTGATCTTGCCGGGAATCGACGTGAATAAAATTCCGACCAAGCCCCCGGCAACCAGCAAAACGCCCACGCGAAACCATGGGAATCCACGCCGCTGGCGATTGGAAAATCCCCGGTTCCCTCCTAGCAGCAAATCGCGCAAGTCGCCCATGGGCTGCACCTTAGCAGGAACTTGCCGCTCATCAACCCCCATCATCCGCCCCCCATCACACCTCGCCCCAGTTCGCCAAGATCCCCTCCAATTCCTCGCGGTCCACCTCGTCGAACGCCCCCGCCACCAACCCGTCAACATCCAACACCGCCACCACCCGCCCGTCGGCGTCAAACACTGGCACCACCACCTCGCTGGCGGAACGCGCATCGCAGGCAATGTGGCCGGGAAACGCGTGCACATCTGCCACCACCTGGGATTGACCGGTCGCCCAAACCGTTCCGCACACACCTCGGCCCCAGCCGATGCGGCCACAGCCCGGCGTACCCTGATAGGGCCCGATCACCAACGAGCCACCACTCACCCGGTAAAATCCAGTCCAAAAATAGTGCGGCAGCAGCCCGTGGAGCACCGCCACGATGCCTGCCATGCGTGCCACTCGATCCGGTTCGGCGGCCACCAAGGTGGCGACCCGCTGCCTAGCCTGTGCGTAAAGCGTGCGCTTTTCCTCCGCAGTTGGGACCCTCGTTTGGTTGTTCACAAGCGGGAAATACACCCACTGGCACTGGGTGCCAAGCCCCCTGCGCAAAGAAATTTGCGTTTCTTGCAAACTCAGTCATGACAAACCCGCACGCATCCCTACACTCACCCCTGTGAGCTATCAGGTCTTCGCCCGGAAATACCGCCCGAAAACCTTCGACGATGTCCTCGGCCAGGACCACGTCGTAAGGACCCTTCGCAACGCGATCGCCCAAAAGCGACTCGCCCACGCCTACTTGTTCGTCGGCCCAAGAGGCACCGGCAAAACCTCCACCGCTCGCATCCTCGCCAAGGCCCTCAATTGCCCCGGCGGCCCAAAAATCGACTTCAATCCCGACGACCCGATCTGCATCGAAATCGCCGAGGGCCGCTCACTCGACGTGCTGGAAATCGACGGCGCATCCAACAATGGCGTCGAGCAGGTGCGCGACCTGCGCGAGTCCGTCCGCTTCGCCCCAGCCTGCGGCCAATTCAAAATTTACTACATTGACGAGGTTCACATGCTCAGCAACGCGGCCTTCAACGCCTTGCTCAAAACCCTCGAAGAACCCCCGCCTCACGTCAAATTCATCTTCGCCACCACCGAGGCTAACAAAATATTGCCGACCATCCTGTCGCGCTGTCAGCGCTTCGATCTGCGCCCAATCTCCACCGAAACCATCTCGCAGCACCTCCTCCATATCGCCTCTCTGGAAGGCATCACCCTCGAGCCTGCCGCAGCTTGGGCCATCGCCAAGGGCGCCGATGGCGGCATGCGTGACGCCCAATCGATGCTCGACCAGCTCGTCGCCTTTTGCGGCAACACAATCGAAGAGGCCAACGTCCTGGACGTCTTCGGGTTCACCTCCCGCGAAAAAGTCGCCGCCCTCACCGCCGCGCTGCTCGCCCGCGACACACCCAACGCCTTGTCTCTGGTCCAAAAGGAAGCGGAAACCGGCCGCGACCTCTCCCAGCTGCTCGGCGAGCTCATCGGCTGTCTGCGCGCCCTGCTCGTCGCCAAACTCGACCCCACCGCCGATGGCGAAGGCATTCCAGCCCCCCTCTGGCACGCGCTGACGGCTGCTGCCGATAAGTACCAGCCCGACCGAATCCTGGCCGTCATTGACGTGTTTGCCGATACCGAGGGCCGGATGAAATGGGCGACCAACAAGCGCCTGCACTTCGAACTCGGCATCATCAAGGCGATTCAAACCGTCGGCGAAATGCGCCTCACCGACGTCATCTCCGTCCTCACCCGCGGTGCCGACTTGCTACCCTCCGCTCCTCAAGCTGCTATCCCGCTAGCCGACTCCGCCGCCCAAGCCGCTCCCCACATCGCCGCCCCTCCTTCACAGCCTTCCCCTCCTTCACAGCCTTCCCCTCCTTCACAGCCTTCCCCGACTCCTCAGACTTCTCCTCCGCCTTCCTCGCCTTCCTCGCCTTCCTCGCCACCTCCTCCCCTGCCGCAGCCAGTCGAGCCCGACCCCGGGTTCAGCAGCCTCGTCGAGGAAACCCCAGCTCCAGCTCCACCTAAAACCAAGCCCAAGCCCAAACCCGAGCCATCCGGCTTGTTCAGCCTCGACTCACTCATCGCTGCAGCTCCCGAAGAAGTTAGCGAGCCGCCACCCGCACCCGCCGCGCCTCCTTGGCAGGCATCCCCAACTCCAGCGCCACCTGCGCCCACCCCACCGCCGCCCGCCCAGGATCCGTTTTACGACGACCCCCTCATCCAAGCCGCCCTTCAAAAATTTGAGGGCAAAATCCTCAACTGACCCCACCCCTATGAATATTGCCAAACTCATGAAACAAGCCCAGCAAATGCAGGCCGGGCTCGCCGCCAAGCAGGAAAAACTCGCCATTCAAGTCGTTGACGCCTCAGTTGGCGGCGGCAAAGTCAAGGTGATCGCCACCTGTGCAGGGGACGTCCTATCCATCAAGATTGACCCCTCGGTCATCGATCCCGCAGACGCTGAGTTTCTTGAGGAACTCGTTCTCAAAGGCGTTCAGGAAGCCCTCGCCAAGGGGAAAAACCAAGCCGCCGCCGAAATGAAAAAGCTCACCGGCGGCCTCAATATCCCGGGAATGTGACTCGAGAAATTCTTGCCAACGTTCTTGAGGAAATCGCCCTGCTGCTTGACCTCAAAAACGAAAACCCGTTCAAAGTGCGAGCCTACCGCCAGGGGGCCGACACCGTGCGCGGTTTTGACGGCGACATCG
>CAIQXC010000336.1 GCA_903875675.1 Akkermansiaceae bacterium | reverse complement strand
TGGGCCATGCCAGGCGGCGTCGGCCACGGCGCGGCGTTCGTCGCGGGCGGCAGTCGAGTTGAGCACGGGTATTGGCGTTGATGTCAAATGGGCGACCATGCTGGTGACGAAGGAGACGGTCCCACCGGGGTTGACGGCGATGGATTCGACGCCAGCGCAGCTGCGGACAATTTCCACCTGCTCGTCCACCGCATCCACTTTGGAGATCGGCGGGACCTTCACCGTCAGCGGTTTGTCGCTGGTATTGCGCAATTGCCACTCATCGATGACCGCGGCCTCGCTCATGGATGGATAGACGCTGCGGGTGACCGCCACCCCATCACTCGTCGGATAGGTGAGGGTTAGCATGCCGTCAAAGGTAGCGCTAGCTGGGACCAGGCAGGACACCACCCGGTCATTGACGCTCAGTTGAGGGTCCGCCGCATGGCCGGATTCCAGCAAAAGCTTTTTTTGCCGGTTATTGGCCTCGCTTCGGACGTGGTAGAAGCAGGCTTGGTAGGAAAACCCTTTGACTGGATCCACCAGCACTTGCACCACCACCTTGCGTCCCTGCATGCACATGACCAGCGGGTCCTTGCCGCTGCAATCGTGGTTGATGCGGCCGGCATCGTCGGCCACCCAGAAGGTGGGCGCAGCCGGTTGCGGGGCTGCCAGGCAAGGTGCCATGGCTGCCGCCGTGGCCAGAATCAGCATGATATTGCGCTTCATTGGATGTTCGAGAGGGGGTGGGATCGGCTCAGTTTCCTGACAGACCCTAGGGAATACAGGCCTCAGCGAAGCCACCTATCAGCAAATTTGGATTCCCGGAAATCCACCGGATTTGAGAATATCGGAGGGCAAGCCGCCGCACGGGTGACGTCGGGCTGGCCGTCGGGCTGGCCGTCGGGCTGGCCGTCGGGCTGGCCGTTGGGCGTGCCGTGGCCAAATTGTCAGGAAGCGTGAAAAAAGTTGAAAATTCCGGGAAATGTCCTAAGTAGGGGCCGTCTTTGCAGTCCGCTTCAAGGAACAATCGATCAACCCCCCAACCCTATGAATCAATATCCAAAACTCCACAATGCCATGTGGCCCGGCCTCGTCGGCAAGGGCAGCCCCGGTGCCGAACCCTGCATCGACCTCGATACCATGCTCGACCTGACCGCCCGAGCGGAGGTCAACGGCGTCAAGTTCGATGGCGTGGACCTGTTTTTGTTCGATCCACACGTGTCCATCGACAGCAGTGAGGACGACGTCAAAGCGCTCGCGGCCAAGATTGAGGCCAAGGGGTTTGTCGTTGGCTCACTGGTGGCCCCGGTCTGGCCGCCAACCGGCGGCGGTTCCGCCATGGGCAGCGCCGATGACCGCTCCAACTTTGTCGGCCAAATCCGAAAAGCCTGCCGCATCGCCTCACAATTGCGCCAACTCGGGATCCGTCCAAATGGCCTCATTCGCATCGATTCGTGCTGCGGCATCGCCGAATGGGCCGAAGATCCCAAGGGTAACACCAGCAAAATTGCCGGAACTTTCCGCGAGGCTGCCAAGGTCGCCGCTGACCACGGCGAGCAGCTTGCCGCCGAGGGCGAAATTTGCTGGGGTGGTATGCACAGTTGGAAGTATATGCTCCAACTCTTGGAAGAAACCGGTTGCCCGGAAACCGTCGGCTTCCAGGCCGATATGGCTCACACCCTTCACTACGCGCTTGGCACTAACGCCCCGGAGCATCGCATCGTGCCTGATGCCTTTAACTGGGAGCCCGAGGCACTTGCCGCCGCCTTGCGCGAAATGACCAGCGCTCTGCGCCCGTGGACCACGGATTTTCACGTCGCCCAGAACGACGCCACCGTCAAGGGGAGCGGCAGCCATGACAAAACCGGCCGCCATTGCCTCGCCAATGATCCTAACGGAAAACTCGATATCGTCCGCGACGCCGGATACTGGCTGCGCGATGACGCCGGCGATCCTCGACCTCAGCTCGGGGAGCCCGGGCAACTTCGCGAGGGACAGGATCCCCGCCGCGTCGATGACCTTGCCCTGCACCACCGCGATCCTCAGCGAGAAGTTCTCGCGGTCCTTGGCGAAGTCC
>CAIQXC010000335.1 GCA_903875675.1 Akkermansiaceae bacterium | reverse complement strand
CGTTCTTCAGCGATGAGATCAAGCCCGAGCTTTGCTTTTGGTCGCTGGCCCGGATGCGCAGATAGGTATCGACCTGCGAAAACGGGTCCTTCGGCGAATCGTGGCTGGAGAACGTGTGCTTGCTGAAGTCCTGCCAGCCACCCGGCGGTTTGTGATCATAATAGGTCGCCTTGGGGTCGCTGCTGGAAATGGCCAGCGGACCGTCGAAATCATCAGCGAAAACCAAAGTCATCCCTTTGGCCGCTGGCGGCGGATCCTTGGGAATGCCCTCATTCCAGGAAACTCCGCCTTGGTTGTAGAGTTGCAGGTAGCAATTGTCTTTCAGCGAGCCGACCTCACCACTGATCCTCACCGTGACGGGACCGTGCGGATAGGTGTCGGCCGGAAAGTCAAATGAGCCGTCGCCTTGCGCATCAAGCACGACGCTGGCGACCACGGAATCGCTACCCACCGCGCCGCCTGGTTTCCAACATCTAACGGTCACGCCGGTGAAGCCGGGTGCCGTGACCTTGACGGCGGTGTCCCCGCGCACATTGGAGCCGTACGCCGGCGTGGTCACCGCGATCTGGCCGCCGAGGGTTTCCGCGGCGCTCTTATCGGTGTCCACGCTCAGAGAATCGAATGCCAGATCGCCCTCGGCCGCCACCGGCTTGTCATGATCCATCGGCTGACCGATCATGAACGTGATCGCGGTGATGGGGTAATCCAGTTTGCCGTTATTGTCGCCACCCCATGTCTCATGGTCGCCTGCTAGATCGATGACAACTTCCTTCCATCCTTCAAAGTCGATGATCCCGCCTTGGCCGGTATTCTTGCCAAACTGGTGCGTCTCACCGAATGCGTCGCTCACCTGAATCCCGTAGGAAGCCTTCGAGTTGTCACCCCTGAGCCAGAAGCGCAGCTGCTGGGCCGGCCCCTGGACTCTAATTTTGTTAGGAACGCCGAGATATTGGCCCCCGCCCGTGCTCACAAAATGGTAATGCAGCTTCAGACATTGCAGCCCGTCGTGGGGATGATCGGGTGAGAGCCGGACCGTGGCATTTTCGTTAGGAATATTGACGACCCACACGCTGGGCGATTCGACGGCCGTCTCATAATCCCGCAACATCACCGCTGCCCGCACAGGTGCCGTCCCGCAGGCCAGCAGCAGACTGGAGCCAAGGGCGGCGGCTTTCAGGCGTGAGGACATCGATACGTCACGTGTGCCAGATCGATCAGTTGGCACGGCAACGCATCGGCGATGGCGGCTCTCAGGCCGACAAACCGACGGCTGGGGGTAAGAGGTGTTTGAGTGCCTTAGTGAGTCGGTAAAAAGGAGGGATAAAGGCTTCCAAACGGCGAAGTTGAGCCATGGACTAGCGAGGCTGCGCCTCAGACCCAAGACGCAAGACTGGAAGACACAAGAGCAGAAAACATGACATGACGACAACAACTTTGGCTTTTCAAGGACTCTGGGGGGAGTGGCCGGATTCATGGGAAAGCTCATCATGCGTGAGAGTAGATAACCGGTCCACTTTGCCAAGAAATATCGTTGGTAGAAATATCGTTGCCGGTGAGGCCGGGCGGGCAGGTGGATCGGCATTTCGTTGGTTAGACAATGATGGTCTGGCTCGGTAGCGGGTGGCTTTGACTTTTCTTCAGGTTTTTTAAAAAAAGCCGACCGCCAGCGGCGGAGGGGAGCGCCGCCAGCGGCGGAGGGGAGCGCCGCCATCTTGGCGGCTGTCTCCGGCATCCTGCCGGAGACTCT
>CAIQXC010000334.1 GCA_903875675.1 Akkermansiaceae bacterium | reverse complement strand
GGCCTTCTTTTGATTCACCGCCGCTTGATATTGGGCGACGTTGGATTGGTAATCACGTTGCGCCTCGGCGATCTTGCTGTCGGCGGCGAACTTGGCTTCCTGGCCGGCTTGTTGCGCCTGGGCGCTCTTGATCATGGCATCGCGCACGTCGGGCCGTTTGGCAAGCATTTGGTTCACCAGATAGGCTGCCTCCTTGAGTGCGTAGGGGTTGACCTTGGCGGATCCGACGATGGGAAAACCATTGGCGCTCACGGATTGCGTGTAGAACGCCGGCACTCCGTCCTTGCCCAACGGATCGAAGCGGAACCCCTGCACCGGCACCTCGCTGGTAACCTTGGCCACTGCTTTGTCATCGCGCCCCACCACCTCAAAACAATGACCCAAGGTGGTAGTTAGGATCGTTTCCTGCCCCGGCGCGATCGATCCGTTAGATATGCGTTCAGTGGCTGACTTGAGCCAGAAAACATCGACAGTCTCGTTGCTGCCGTTGATGATTTGCAGTTTGGGCCGTGCCGGGGCGGACACGTCCGCGGCCGTCGCAAGCACACCGGCTAGCAGGTAGAATGAGGTGATTGAGATAGTGGTTAGTTTCATATGCAATTCTTACTTCGTTGTGATGCTTCGCAATTCCGGTTGAGTGGTGGCAGCTTCAATGGCCTTGATGGCTTCTTCAACCGAGTCGATGCGCACCTGGTTGATCGCCCCTTTGGGAAATCTACCTTCAGCGCATTCGGTATTGAATTGCACGATCAGTTCCTTAAGTCCTGGCAATACTTCGCGGGCGGCCGTGCCGTAGGGGATCAACTCCTTCATGATCTCACCGGTGCGTTTCTGGCTGCCGTGCCCGCCCTGGGTTTTGGCAAAGATGACGGCGGCGGCGATGCCCTCCTTGTAGTGATACTTAGCGAGTGCCTTGTAGGCGCCCATGCGGATCTCGTTGGCAAACATCTTGTCTGCGGGGCTCGGCGTTCTAACGGCAGCGACCAAATCCGACCCAAGAGCCTCAACGTCTTCCAATGTCAGCAACTTCTCAAACGTCTTTCGCAGGGTGGCACGCGCCATGCCGTCGGCATTGAGAGCCACGGCCTGAATCGCCGGATAGAGGCACTTGCGATCCACACCCTCGATGGAATTCTTCATTACATTGCCAAACAGTGTGGCTGCCAGTTCTCCGTGCGTGAGCTGGATCGGGTCGTCCCATACAATCGGTTGCAAAGGCTCGGCGGTGGCCACCACGGCCTGTAACATCCCGGGCAACACCGGCTTGGCGGCATCCCCCATTTTTTTCAAAGCGTTGGCGGCCTTGACCCGCAGCCAACGGTCCTGATGGGTTAGCAAGCGGACTAACACGGGCAGCGCCGCCGGGTCCTTGATGCAACCCAGCGCCTCACAAGCACCTTGCCGCTGGTGCGCATCCGCGCCCTCGGCCATGGCTATCAATGCGGGAACCATCGATTGGGCCTCGGGCCGCTTGGCGAGTTCCTCGGCTGCCCAACCGCGAGCGATGGGCGACCAGTCGGCGAACGCCGCCACCAGTTCCTGCGGACTTTTGTTAGCCCGTGCAACATCGAACTTGCCGGACACGACGGCTTGCGCGACGTCTTGTTGGCTCAGCCAATTTGCCGGATTCTCGTCCCTGCCGGTGATGCAAAGTTTCTTAAGGGGCAGCGAATACGTTAGAACATAGGTAGCGGTGGGACTGATGCCATAGTAACTGGGATGGGCGAAATAGGTGTTCTCATCGGGCTTTTTCTGGCCGGGCCCGTGCTGTTCGCCACCATCATAGGTGAACGAGCCATCGCTGCGCCGCATCAGGTCGAGGTGCCAGGATGCTTCCCTGACGAAGGCGGCGGCGGCGGCCGGGCCTCCCATGTTAGCACCCAAGGCACCCCACAGATAGCTGAACCCTTGACCCGTGTGCCCGTATTCGCGACTCTGAAAAGATGCGGTGACCATCTTGGCAAAGAATTGCGTTTGCGCGACGCGGTTGCCCTGGACGCCATACATCACGGCCGCCATCGCATTCTTGCCATTATTATCGTGACTGGCCCACGGCATGTGCTCGCCATAGGGAACCGACCCCTTATCGACAAAGTAGCCGAAGAACTTGGCGCCGCGTTCGATAGCCGGGTCAATCTCCGGATCGCTCACGCCGCACTTCTTGCCCATCACGATGGCAATGTTGGCGATGAGTCCTGCGGCGTTGACCGGGCCATAGGGCGGAATCGAGCCGTGTAGTTGGCCATCGGGCGTAGGTTCGGCACCACCGTGGCCGAAGGTGCCGTACATCCCCTGGCCCTTGGCGAGGGCGATGGTGTATTGCTGAATGGCAGGAAGCACCTGCTTATCGTTCGTTAGAAGATAATACTCGCAGAGCAGTAGGCTATCGTAGCCCCACATCCACGAGCTACATCCCTTCAGATGGAGATCTGCGAGGGCTGTCGAGCGGACATAGTCGCGCACCTTCGGCAGGTATTGCGGATTGCCGGTGGCCAACAACGCCAGCGCGTTGATCGAACCGAAGCGGCTTTTGCTTAGGGGTTCCTTCTCAAGCACCTTGCAGGCCTCGGCGAGAATCAACTGACTCTTCGGGCAGTTGTAGGGGGCTGTGTCGCTGTAACTTCCCAAAACCTTCAACTTAAGCCGGACCTCGCGAGTCTTGCCCTCACGCCAGACAGTTAGATCGAGGCGACCTTGGCTGGCGGTCTTTTCCGCTTCGGTGATAGCCTTGGCCAGCGTCTTGCGGGCATCATCGTTGAACGGCTTGCTGCCGATCCCGAGAATGATATCATCGACTTTCATCAGGCCATCGGCCGGAGTTTTTGGTCCGACATCGGTGACGAGGATTTGGCGGCTTGCAGCAGTG